>NZ_JAVKEW010000001.1:0-24561 GCF_040226375.1 Coleofasciculus sp. G2-EDA-02
ATTGATAATTGATAATTGATTAATTGGGTCTAAGACCTCTTCGTTTACGAAGAAATTAAAAAATATTTTCCTTAAATTCAATCCTCTTCTTTTAAGGAGAGGTCATTATCCATTGTTCATTATCCATTGTCAATTTGTGAAAAAGCCACGCACTAAACCCAGCCAATAACATCCCGGATCTGAGACTTAGCATACTCGCAGTCAATATGCTGCTGTGCTTTAGATAAGGCGGTTTCCGGTCGCTTGTACCAGCGCTGCGATCGAATACAAAGACCATCTCGTCGAGTGGCTTCCCAGGAATAACGGGCGCGGTCTACCACCAACCACAGTTTATAATCCCGATGTTGTTGTTGGGGAAATTTCAAAAGACCAATCTCAGTTAGGACGCTTAAGCGCATCCGAGAATGGGCTAACCGTTTCATCAACTCCAGAAAGCAAATAGCCGCGCGTTTAGCCTCATCATGAGAAGGGTAGCGGTAGCGATCTCTGGGTTCAAACTTAAAGTCAGATCCAATCAGTGAAAACCGGAACTTCCCCGACGCTTCCTCAACAAAAGTGACTCGCCAAGAGGTGTTGGGGTACTTAACGCAGAAACCAGAAGGCTGAATTTTGACCGTCGCTGTCATCGGAAGTATGAAATATAAAGGTTGAAAGACATAGAGAGAGGGGTAAAAACGGTAGAAATCACCATCAAGATTTTTAGGCGTCTGGCTGGATGTCGGAATCGTTACCACGTCAAAATCCATCATAGCCTTCTCCACCCGGTATCTGCCTGAGCAAATAGTCCCATATTCCCGAATAAAGTCGATGGGGATCTACCTATCCCAGCCGGGGAAATGTTAAGGTAGCGAAGCCACTTGTTCGTTCATCCCATCGAGGAGTGAGGAAATGTCAGGAGTGTTTCCACGCCAACGACACAATAAACACAAGACAGCCGTAAAACGCTTTCTCCTGTTAGCTGGACTAAGTTTAATCAGTTTAATCCTCTGGGGAGTAATCACCCAAAACCGAGTTACCGCCTCAGAGGTTACACCTACTCAGATAACAACTAACACTTATTGGCAGGGAGGTTCTTTTCCCGTTGAGAATTTTCAGGCTTATACCTCTCCCTACGGCTACCGTCGTTCTCCCCGTGGATCGGGTACAGAATTTCATCGAGGCTTAGACATCGCCGCACCTGAAGGCAGTTACATTCGCAACTGGTGGGCAGGTCAGGTAGTATCCCTCTCCGATAATACCGCCTGTGGCACCTCTATCACCATCCAATCCGGTGAGTGGAAGCATATCTACTGTCACCTCAAAGGTCATGTGGAAACAGATAGCCAAGGTGTGTATTTGAGCGATCGCAGTGGTGGGATTCAAATCTGGAAAGGTCAACAGATACCCACTGGCACCCGAATTGGTCGCGTGGGAATGACAGGGCGCACCACCGGTCCTCATTTGCATTGGGGCTTAAAGTACGCCGACAACTATATTGACCCCGCCTTAGTTCTCCGGGAAATGTTCCGACGGCAAACAGCATCAAAATGATGATGGGGAGAAGACTTTACACAAACCCCTGGCATTGGTGAGGACAAATCAGAATTTAGTAGAGACGTTCCGCCGGAACGTCTCAGTAAACCAGGAGATCCCTATAGCCCTTCTGCCTTCCTAATGTATCACCGCCATTTGTTTTTCGGGCAGTTGGGTATGTTCGGCAACAATTTGTCGAAATTGCTCTCCTTCAATGGTTTCCTGCTCCAACAAAATATCAACCAACCGATCAATCAACGGTCGATTGTCGCGGATTAGCTGACGAGCCTCCTCATAGCATTGCATCGCGATCGCTCGCACTCGATGATCGATTTGGGTGGCAATGGCTTCAGAATAGTCCGATCGCTGAGTCCAACCGCCGCCGAGAAACACTTCGCTATCTGGGCGTTCCAGGGCAACCGGACCTAAATCAGACATACCGTACCGAGTCACCATCTCACGAGCCAGTTCTGCCACTTTCTTAATATCACTGGCGGCACCAATGGTCACCTCACCATGACCAAATACTTCTTCTTCCGAAGCCCTACCCCCCAAGGCGATGGTAATCTGATCGATTAACCACGTCCGGGGCAAGTACAGATCACCCAGATCGGTGGAACGACTGATATCCATAAATTCTTCATTGGGTAAGGGTTGGGCAAACCCACCCACACCACCGGAACGGGGCAAAATTGTCACCTTGTTTAAGGGATCGGAATTTTTCAGTATGGTCATCAGCAAGGCATGTCCGACCTCATGGTAAGCAATTAATCGCTTTTTCTTACTATCCAGAAGCGGCGTCATTTGCAGACCAATACTCACCCGATCAATGGCATCATCAATTTCTAGAGGAGTGATTGCCTCTTTACGCCGTCGGGCGGTGAGGATAGCCGCCTCGTTGAGCAGGTTAGCCAAATCCGCGCCAGAAAATCCCGGAGTGCGTCGCGCGATCGCTTCTAAGGATATCTCCGGTGCCAATTTTTTATTCCGACTATGGACATCCAATATTCCTAGCCGTCCCTTGTAGGTGGGAAGATCCACCATAACATGGCGATCAAATCGCCCAGGTCTGAGCAGGGCGGAATCTAAAACATCGGGACGGTTAGTCGCCGCAATGATGATAATGCCCGTATTCCCCTCAAATCCATCCATTTCGGTGAGCAACTGATTGAGGGTTTGCTCTCGCTCATCGTTACCCCCACCGATACCCGCACCCCGTTGTCTGCCAACGGCGTCGATTTCATCAATGAAAATCAAGCAGGGAGCATTTTCTTTGGCTTTTTTGAATAAATCCCGCACCCGCGAGGCGCCCACCCCGACAAACATCTCCACAAACTCACTGCCAGAGATACTAAAGAAAGGAACACCCGCTTCTCCCGCTATAGCTTTTGCCAAGAGCGTTTTTCCTGTACCCGGAGGACCGACTAACAGAACCCCTTTAGGGATACGAGCGCCGATGGCAGTAAACCGTTCCGGTTGTTTGAGAAACGTGACGACTTCTTGCAATTCTTCTTTAGCTTCTTCAATCCCAGCGACATCATCAAACTGTATGCCTGTTTTCGCTTCCATCTGAAAGCGAGCGCGGGATTTGCCAAAGTTTAACGCTTGACCCGAACTACTCGCCGAGCGGCGCAGAATCATCATCAGTCCGGCTAGCAAGAGTAAGAGCAAAAATAACTGCATCACCAACCCTAAGGCGGCGGAATTATTTGTGGTTGGCGTCACATCCAAGGGAATATCGGTGTTCCGCAGTTTCCCAATCAGTTCGCCATTTTGCTCCAGTAGCATGACTTCTTGAGGAGGTTCAGAGTCTTCCTGTCCGGCTAAGTAGACTCTGGCAACATTACGGGCTGAGTCAAGTTCGACTTTTTTGATATCACAATCCGCTTTCGATGTCTGACTCGGTGGGGTATCTTCAGCTTGGGATGGGGGTGGCACAGTGCACTGATCAATTTTCCGCAAAAGCTGCCCATAGCTTAGCGATGGTTTTGGCTCTGTCTGTTGTTGCGCTTGGGCAGGGACACCCAGGATCACACCTTGAACGATCACTAAGCTGGTTACCATACGCCACCAATAACGAGGTTTAATCTGTGGCTGCTTTGGCTTACCCGTTGAACCTCTACGTGGTTCATGTCCCATCCATGATCTCATCCAGGAACTGTTGTTCATCCAAATTTCCCTTGTTGGTCCTGTCTATTAACTCGCAGCGTTATGCTGCCAAGGCGTGACGTGGCACTTTCAACTGCTTACCAACTTCTAGTTTAGCGTTACTCAATCTTTGGGGCATTGAACCCCATTGTATTGACTGCCTATCCATCTCACGCCAATCTAAATACAGATATGGCGTGAGGCGTTAGGCGTCAAGCTAAGGTATTTTGTATGAAAGGGTATTAATTGGCAAGACATGGTAAAAATTGTTGGCATTAATGGTAGCCTGCGAGCTAAATCCTATAGCTATCAAGCCTTAACCTTAGCCATTCAGCGCGTGCAAGCCTTGGGTGCATCCACAGAAATCCTTGACCTGCGACAGATGCAGTTACCGTTTTGTATCGGTAGCGATGACTATCCCGGTTATCCTGATGTCGTCCGGTTACGAGAAACGGTACAGGAAGCGGATGGCTTAATTTTGGTCACACCGGAATATCATGGGGGCGTGAGTGGGGTACTTAAAAATGCCCTGGATTTGATGACATTTGACCATTTATCGGGTAAAGTGACGGGTCTGCTGAGTGTGTTAGGGGGTCAAGCTAACAGTAATGCCCTCAATGAACTACGGCTGATTATACGTTGGGTTCATGGTTGGGTGATTCCAGAGCAAATCGCCTTTGGTCGGGCGTGGCAAGCCTTTGGTGAGGATGGCAAGCTTTTAGATGAGAAACTCTCGAAGCGTTTAGATGAGTTTGCTGAGAGTTTAGTTGATCATTCTCGCAAGCTGCGGGGAGTATTATAACAATTTTCATGGTCTTGAGCCAAGTCAACCCCTCCCCCCTAGGTTGACAGACTACTCGTTTTACTTTAGAGGTTTTTTTTGTATCAGCTTGTAACAATAAATCAAAATTTATCAAAAATTTAAGGATTATTTTCAACAAGCTTAAACTTAAGTTTGTAAAAATTAAAATAGAGGAAGTCAATCACCTTTGCTCTGTTAGTCAAGAACCCCTAAGACCCATGATTACATCAGCCATTCCTTCACAACCGACAAGCGCTTCTGCTCAACGTCTTTGTAGCTATGCCAATACAACTAGCTCCCTGCAAGTGATTCGGATTGGCAACCCCAGCGCTTACAGTTTCGAGCGTGTTGTTTTTCCTGGCGATCGCGTATTATTTGAAGCGGCATCGGAGGCTCAGCTAGAAGTCTTATCACCGTATCTGGGTCAAGCCATCAAGATTGAAAAAATTGCCTGTCGCCAGTTGCAGGTTGACGTTGATGAGCATCGACTATCAGCCTAATAAATAGCATGATTTTGGCACATCGGCACAGTTTTTAAACAAAACTTAACCTTGTTTGAGACTCACGTTGCCTCTAGGAAGTAAGGAATTGGGAGGAACTTTGGTTTTCTCCTCTTTTTTTGCTGGTTTTGGGACGTGCGATCGCGCCTTTTGCCGTATAATTAACCCGCCCCATTATCTGTGACAGAAATCCCATGAGTTACCGAATGGATCGCCGCGCCTATGCTGAAACTTATGGTCCGACTGTAGGCGATCGCATCCGTCTTGCTGATACTGAATTATTCATTGAAGTAGAACAAGATTTGACCACCTATGGCGATGAAGTCAAATTTGGTGGCGGTAAAGTTATTCGTGATGGGATGGGACAATCTCCCATATCTAATGCGGATGGGGCGGTGGATCTGGTGATTACCAATGCCCTGATTTTGGATTGGTGGGGAATTGTTAAAGCCGATATCGGGATTAAAGAGGGCAAAATTTTCAAGATCGGCAAAGCCGGAAATCCCTATATCCAAGATAACGTCGATATTATTATCGGTCCGGGGACTGAAGCCGTGGCTGGAGAAGGGATGATTCTCACCGCTGGTGGGATTGATTCCCATATTCACTTTATCTGTCCCCAACAAATTGAAGTCGCGATCGCATCCGGGATTACTACCATGTTAGGCGGCGGTACGGGACCGGCAACCGGCACCAACGCCACAACTTGTACACCGGGTCCGTGGAACATTTACCGGATGCTGCAAGCCGCCGAAGCTTTTCCCGTAAACTTGGGATTTCTGGGCAAAGGCAATAGTAGTCAACCCCAAGGACTTGTAGAACAATTGTTAGCGGGGGCAATGGGGTTAAAGTTACACGAAGATTGGGGCACAACACCAGCCACAATAGACACCTGTCTGTGTGTCGCGGATGAGTATGATGTCCAAGTCGCCATCCATACCGACACGCTCAATGAAGCCGGATTTGTGGAAAACACGATCGCGGCATTCAAAAATCGTGCTATCCATACCTACCATACCGAAGGCGCAGGTGGGGGTCATGCCCCCGATATTATCAAAGTTTGCGGGCAAGCCAATGTTTTGCCCTCCTCCACGAATCCCACCCGCCCCTATACGATGAATACTTTGGAAGAACATCTAGATATGTTGATGGTATGCCATCACTTGGATCGGGGGATTCCAGAAGATGTCGCCTTTGCCGAGTCACGGATTCGCCGGGAAACGATCGCGGCTGAGGATATTTTGCACGATTTAGGCGCATTTAGTATGATTGCCTCCGATTCTCAGGCGATGGGGCGAGTCGGAGAAGTGATTATTCGTACCTGGCAAACGGCGCACAAAATGAAAGTGCAACGGGGCGTTTTATCTTCTGGGGAAACGGTGGATCATGATAACTTTCGGGCAAAGCGGTATGTGGCAAAGTATACAATTAACCCAGCAATTACCCATGGCATTGCTGACTATGTGGGTTCAGTTGAGGAAGGGAAGCTGGCAGACTTATGTCTGTGGAAACCCGCCTTTTTTGGCGTGAAACCAGAGATTGTGATTAAAGGGGGGATGATCGCCTGGTCGCAAATGGGGGATGCTAATGCTAGTATTCCCACGCCCCAACCGATTCACAGCCGTCAGATGTTTGGCAGTTTTGGCGGTGCGATCGCGGCTACGTCATTAACCTTTGTATCACAGGCGGCATTAGACCGAGATATTGCCACACAATTGAACTTACAAAAACCGACAATGGCGGTGTCAAATACGCGGCAAGTGAGTAAGCGAGATATGAAGTTAAATGATGCTTTACCGGAGATGGAAGTTGATCCAGAAACCTATCAAGTGAGGGCAGATGGGGAATTATTAACCTGCGAACCGGCTGAGAGTTTACCGATGGCACAGCGTTACTTTTTATTTTGAAAACGTTTTAGGCAAATCAACATTGTAGAGACGTTGCATGCAACGTCTCTACAATGTGGCTCGATCCGGATAACCATCTAGAGAAATCGTGCGATCGCGCCGGGGTTCGTAGTAGCCACTTTAGTGGCACAAGCGAAGACAGCGCTTACTACAAACAGTTAATTTAGGTCAAGGTATGCTTTATTCGTCAACCAACTCTCTCCATGGTTTTGATTTTCCCAGTAAGCTGACTCTTCAATTGTGAGCACCTCATCCTCGTCTTCGGAAGACTCTTGCCTATTTCTTTGTCTTAGATTGTCGATTTGTTCCTCCAACTTTTCATGTCCCTCCTCAAAGAAATCGGGATGTTCGTAGATAGCCGGGATTGGTGCAGGTCGAAAAGGCTCTACTTGTAGGTCACGCCCGGGCAATCTAGGAGAGGGTAACGGTTGGAAGGTTGGTGGGTTGATATTGCTATTTCCAGGAACTTGAGCTTGAGCTAAGGTGAATTCCAAATTTGTTAACACAACGGCAAGGGTTAGTGTTACTACTTTGGTTAACCTTGAGCTTGCTAATCGTTTTGCCCCTGTCCTCTGAAGCGAAAAAGAGCGATGGAGGAAACGAGGCAACCCTGAAAAGTTCTCGTTTCTAAATTGCATGATTACACCTATGTATCTTTTTAATTCTATTTTATTCCACAGAACAATAAATATGGCTTTAAATTAATAAATTGATACAATTACAATTATTATTTAATTATTTATACAATATTTTCAATCAAAAAAATACACCCGACTGGGTGAAAAGGATATCCAATGGGGTGAAGACGGTTATGAAGAGCAGAAGCCGCTAAAGATATACTAGAGCATATAAATGTGCCATGCATTGCATAAGCCCCCTGAACTAGAGAGATATAGTCCAGTAACCCCATCTAAACTAAGTCGATGAGAAGTCGATGGGTTCTTAAAGACGTGACTGATTAGATGGGACATAACACGAGTTGCTGGAGAATACCGATGACACACAAGCCAACGCTGGAGCTTTGTCACCAAGGGGTTTGCGATCGCAGGTTTATTAAAGCCGAAGCATCCTAATCTGGCGATGACAGTTATGTCGATGCATGTGGGTTCCTTTGGGATTATTCCCATGGCTTATTATTTGATGCAACTTCAAAGATAAGTAGGCGTTGGTTTAGGGGGTTAATTTTTTTGAAACGCAGAGGACGCAGAGGTTAGCGCAGAGGTTCGCAGAGGGAGAGAGAGGTGAAAGGGGCAATGATTAATTTTTGGCTTGAAGTTGGGTGGTTTTGTACCGTTTAATTCGTAGGAGAGAGAGTTAAATGACTGCTGATACAAATAGTGGCTATGGTTGTGGCTGCTTGGCTTTGCTAGGAATAATTGGGTTGTTGGGACTATATAGTCTAGCAGCTAATCGTCTGAGTTGCGCTGTTGGTGCCAAGCAGTCAGAAGCAAAACAATATGTTGGTTCAATGAATCGCGCCCAGCAAGCTTATTTTTTAGAAAAAGGTAATTTTACTGATAATATTCCTGAACTGAGACTCGGTATTAGAACGGAAACCGAAAACTATATCTATTCAATTTATACCACTCCCTTGGGTGTTGTTAATTATAGCATTTCTCGAAAATTTGATCTGAAAAGCTATGTGGGCGGTGTTTTTTCTTTTTCTGGTCAAGTTGAACCCTGGAATGACGAATCAGGATTATCCGTGATTCTGTGTGAGGCAAAATCTCCCGGTACTCATCGCCCCCCAGCACCAATTTTAGAAGATGGTATACTTCAATGCGCTCCGGGTACAGAAAGTCTTGATTGAGGGAATGAGCAGGGAATTTTTATCGAGTAAGATTTGACGTTAGTAGATGTTTCAGCTAATTACGCAAGTGCTGGTGAGTATAATCAAGCCATGCGATCGCACCTTATTTAACCACAGCGACTGAGCAGGAGCAAGCGCTTCAGGTAGCTAAAACACTCACAGACTACCAAAATAAAGCCAAAGCCTTGGATGCGATTGTGCGTCGGTTAGCGGCTACAGGTGAGCATGAGCGAGCGGTTCAGATCGCCCAAACTATCCAATCGTACTATGGCGGTAAAGAAAAAGCCATGGCTGCGATCGCCCGTTATCAAAATTCCCCTTAATCGGCAATCTCCAAAACCTGGTAGAGGTGTTCCGGCGCCAATCTTGACAACCTGAAACTATACCCAGGAAACAGGATAGGGCAGTATTATCAAAAAAGGAAATAGGGGAGATGAGATAATTGTCAGTCAGGGCGGGTTTAGTCATACCTGGGTTAAGGTGAAATGATAACAGTAAAACCCGCCCCTACACAAGCGCCAGATGCCGTAAACCTTTATCAGAGGTAATCTCGTGTTCAATCCCGATCAATGCTTAAAGGAACGTTACCAACTGCAACAAAAATTAGGACGCACGGCGGCAGGGCGGCAAACCTGGTTAGCAAAGGATTTACAGTCAAATGAACAAGTGACGGTTAAGCTATTAGCCTTTAGCCCCGAAATGCAGTGGGAGGAACTTAAACTCTTTGAACGGGAGGCACAAGTTTTACAAGCACTCAATCATCCCCGTATTCCACGCTATCGGGATTATTTTTCTTTAGATCGAGAAGCGGGGTTACAGTTACCTTGGTTTGGACTGGTGCAAGACTATATTCCGGGTGCTTCTCTTCAAGAATTATTAGATAAAAATAAACGCTTTAGCAAGGATCAGGTTCGCGCTATTGCCAGTCAAGTTCTTGATATTCTGATTTATTTACATGAACTGAGTCCGCCAGTATTACACCGAGACATTAAACCCAGTAATCTAATTTTAGGTGAAGATAAGCAAGTTTATCTAGTGGATTTTGGTGCAGTACAAGCTCAAGCAGCCGTTACGGGAGTCACGTTTACGGTTGTAGGTACGAGTGGTTATGCTCCCTTAGAACAGTTTTGGGGACGTGCGGTTGCGGCTTCTGATTTATATGCTTTGGGCGCTACTTTAATTCACCTGCTAACGGGTACTGCACCCGCTGATTTACCCCAGAAAGAAGGGCGGATTTATTTTCGCGATTCCCTTCGGGATAGCTTCGCTTCACGCCTTAGTCTCAAATCCAATTTTATCCCTTGGATTGAGCAGATGACTGAAATCCTGTTAGAAAAGCGTTTTAGTACGGCAAAACAAGCGATGGAATCACTCCGATATGGGCTGATTCAACAGTCTAGTTCTACCTCACTTCCTGTTCGTGGCAGACTATCTAAACCTTCAGGTAGCTTAATTCAGCTTAAAGCAAATAAGGACAAATTAGGAATTACTATCCCGTCTCCTGGCTTAAGAAAACTCACACAATATAACTGGCTTCTCGCTTTGCTCGTTGTCTGTTTTAATCTGGGCTCGGTTTGGACGCTAATTAATTTATTGTTTATTTCTAAAGAACTATTAATAAATGGACTGCCCATATTACTGGCTTTAATAGGTATAACTAGCTTGTGGATACATCACCTAGGCACAAAAACTCATGTTTTCTTTGATCGCAACCGTAACAGTTTAGAAATAGAACGCCAATTGTTGTTTTTTAAATATGGTTATCAGCGGCTAGATATTACAGATATTGGTAATGCTTTTTTAATGGGTCGAGGTTCAACTTACGAAATTAGAATTCCATCGGCTAATTATATTTATAAACTGGGTGGGGCTTTGGGCGAAAAAGAAAGTACATGGTTATTACAAGAAATATTGACTTGGCTATATTTTAAATAATTTTTTAACTCAACTTTAACGAATACTAGCAGTAATCATGTCTAATTTGACTTACCAAATTGGTAGTCAATTCCTGGAGCAATGGTATGGTGGTGTAACCTATCAGTTATTGAATAGCTTTATGTTTGGAAATAAAGTTCTTTCAACTCGTCCAAAGATACATCATTTTCAGGTCGCGGATCAAGGAAATAGGGATGAATCGGCAACAATTCATCAGCACGACGAGCATTAGGTGAGGCGACAATCTCCTCGATTAACTTCAGATAATCTATCGCTGCCCTCTCCCAAGTATAATACTTTAATACATATTGGCGACAGTCTTGGTGCAACCTCTCCCACTGTTGAGAATCACTGAGAACGTCTTCTAAACCTTGAGCAATGGCTTCTGGATTCTCTGGATCAATGAAAATACCATAAACCTGATCTCCCTCTCGTAAACTCTCCATTAAACCACTGTTTTGGGTAACCACTAAGGGTAACCCAGCTAACGCGGCTTCTATCGGACCTAATCCAAAAGGTTCGTGGTGGGAAGTGAGGGCAAATACAGAATGACGTTGGGCAAAAAATCGATAAGCGGCGGCGAGGGCGGGTTGATCGGGGACGCCGAAAGCGCTAATCTTACCCCATAAGTTATTTGTGTTGACAACATCGCGTAGGGGAATAAGTACCTCCTGTTCGGCTGTTTCATCGCTAACAGGTTCCCGCAGTGGGTTGTCTTCCCCCTGAGTAAAAATAACTAGGTTGGCTTGTTCTTGCAAGGTTTTACTCTCAGCAAAAGCTTGGACTAAACCCAGATGATTTTTTTTCGGCGCTAATCGACTCGCCGCAATAATCGCAGGCAAATTTTGCCGCATTTCATCAATGTCTCGCCCTAATCGTTCTTGAATCAATTGATAGGTTTCCTCTTCATTTGGCGAACGGGTTTCAATATCGAACAATGAAGGGTCAACTCCCGGTGAAATTTCGGCAAAACGAGCATCATTGTTAACATCAACCGCCCCCTTATAGGCTGGATGAGCGTACTGTTTAAACCGTTCCTGAGCCGTTGTACTGGTAATATTGACAGCAGAGCGATTCATACTCAAGCGTTCAGCCATAAGGCGGCATCCCAAGTGATAATACTCATCCATTTCTGAGAGATTTTCAGGCGTGATTTCGAGTTTATCCATCTTCAACGCCCCCAGAGAATGAGCGGTAAATGTGAAAGGAACACCCACTTTGGCTTCAATTAAAACCCCAGATATGCCACCATCAGCATAATGACCTGTCATCACATCCGGGAAATTACCTTCTTCTTGATAAAATTCCAGGATATTGGGTATCCAGTCTCTGACTAAATGCGACCAGAGTAATTCTTTGCGGAGAAATTCTTTAGGTCCAGCAGGTAGGCGGATAATGCGAACATTAGGCGCATCGGGATATCCATCAAATTTATCGGAAAATCCAGACCATTCTGGGTCAATAATCTGGCGAGTGATAATGTCTACTTTGTGACCGTGCTTTGCCATCTCCACCGCCACATTTTTCACATAGATTAGCTGACCCCCAAAATCCGGATGCTCTGTCCAGTAACTATCATGACGATCAAAGTTACCTTGTGGGTTAAGAAATCCTATATGCATAATCAAAATTTCCTCAAATTAAATGAATTTGATGGATATAAGAGGGAAAATAGTTATCCAAAAAGCTTCCTTTCACACAGAAAGGAAGCTTAACCTGTGGATTACGATAACGCTAGTTTGCGACTATTTTACTCGCTGCGCCAGTAACTCTTGGGCTTTATGGGCGCACTCTGTACTCTGCTTTTTGACATTTTGGAAAAACTGAGCCAGTTCCTGATCGCCAGATTGCTGTGCATCCTGGATATACTGATCGTAACTAGCGACACCATTGAGCATGTGATACAATACGCTGACTAGGTTATAGTTTGTGTTCTGTATTCCTGTGGATTGTTCGGTTTGAGTCGGCATTTTAATTCTCCTTATTTTTTATCGTTCAATTTCATGGGCTGATTAATGCAAGTCTTTTAACTTAAATCAGACTTGCACCACCGAAGCCTTCACTAGGCTAAAACTCCTCAGCAAGGATATTCGTCACTCCTAAGATAGATAAAATATCAACGCCATTTTTATGCCATAAGGCAGACGTAAAGCAAGATTGAAATTTATTAAGGTTATGGTTGCCCTAGTCAGGACTGATACCGAGTTGCGCTCAAACATAGTAGATGGGAAAAGCAGGGGAGGCAGGGGAGGCAGGGGGAGAGAAAGTTATATCTTTGAATGCAACTTGGTATGAAATATTAGAACTTGGCTCAATAGCAATTCCTTCTATAGTTTGGATAATCTGATTCTGATTATTGATGTGAATCGTTTAGGTCAACGGGGTCAGAGGGAAATTGGCTGGAATACTCAAGCTTATGCTACCAGGGCGAGGGCATTTGGTTGGCACGCGATTGAAATCGATGGTCATGATTTTAAGGAAATAGGACTTACGCTTTCTTGACGGCACAGGCGCTACCTGTAGGGGCACGGCAGTGCCGTGTCCCTACTATATGTGGCGTTTGTGCGTAAGTCCTGGGAAATTGAGCAAGCTTATGGTGAAGCGCTCTCCATTCATAACCAACCTGTTGTGATTATTGCCCGAACGGTTAAAGGAAAGGGTGCCTCTATGGTAGAAAAGTCGCTCTACCTATTGTATAAGAATAGAGAATTGCTGAATGGGTCAATTTTCCAATATTTATGGGATTTTAGTTGCCATATTCATTTTTTTCTCTCGCCATTTTGCTACACTTTTTTTAACCGCTTCTATTTCCTCAAAATCTACCTGCATCACAGCCGTCTCAAATTCCACACCCAACGCTGTGCTAACTTCCAGGATTTCTACAAAACTGGCACATTGATAATCGGTGTCTTCATACTGCTTAACTCGTTGCTGCTCAATTCCTAACAAATCAGCCAGTTCTTCTTGGCTCATTTTGGCAGCTATCCTGGCTTTAATTAAAGCATCGGGCAGCTTATTTAAACTCTCCACTTCAATTTTAATCGGCTGGCTCTTGTCACAATTAATTAGTCTTTCATATTCAGTAATTTCGGCTTTTAAAGCCATGAGATGAGATTGTTTTACATCACGAGAAAGCTGCCAACCATCCGGATCTTTTTTGTTGAATACTTCATCTTGATCTAACATATTGATGGAATATTCAAATTTTCTGGCACATTCTTGGCTGTATTCATACTGCTTTCCATTTTTAATCATGATTCCTACCTCAATAAATCTATGGCAATAATTCATTTTGGATTGAACTGTCTATCTCGCTGAAAAAATTCTAGAGAAGCTAACCCGCAATCGCCTACGGGTTGATCTGAACGAAAAAGTTCACCTTTATACGTTGATTTCTGGGCGATCCGATCTAAATGATTTAGTAATCTAGGGGCATTTTTGCGGAGATAATCATAATCCATATCTTCCGGCTCCTAAATGGGTATAACCCAACAACCTTTTCAACCAGAGATAATAAATAGGGTACGGCAATGTTCCCTACTTAGGGATAATTGATTGGGTATGGACACGATACTATCGTGCCTTGGTCTAGCTTTTTCCTGAAAGCCTTCTGCATTCTGCCTTGTCTGCGGTAGTTAACCCGGATTTGGTATGATTTGCTGAATCGGAATCTCGATCCAAAATTCAGTTCCTTTCCCTGGTGTGGATGTACAGTTGAGAACGCCATGATGATGTTCGACCACAATTTGATAACAAATCGTTAATCCTAAACCAACCCCTTGTCCAACCGCTTTGGTGGAAAAGAACGGATCAAATAACCGCGCTTTTACCTCATCCGTCATTCCCGGTCCATTATCGGCAATTTGAATCACGATCCTGGGACAGTTCGGTAATGATGGTTTCCCCTCTTCTGTCTGAGTATCCGGCTGAGATGCTGGCTGGTGAGAGGAATCCGTGGAGCGTTCCAATAACCTTGTGCGAATGGCAATAATCGGTGCCGGATTATCGGAATTATCTTTAAAAGACTGCTCTAAAACATCGATCGCGTTGTTGAGAATGTTCAGAAACACCTGGTTTAGCTGCCCAGGATAACATTCTACCTGAGGTAACTCACCATACTCCGTCAGCACTTTAATCTCCGGTTGGTTCCCTTTGGGTTTGAGGCGATGTTGCAAAATCAGTAAGGTACTCTCAATTCCCTGATTTAAGTCAGCCTGTTTCATCTCGGCTTCATCTAGGCGGGAGAAGTTGCGTAAGCTGAGGACAATAGAACTAATCCGATCCGTTCCCCGTTGCATGGAGCGCAGCAGTTTGGGTAAGTCCTCGGCGATAAAATCAACATCAATAAGTTCCGCTTGCTCTGCAATCAGAGCCGCCGGATTGGGATAATTATCTTGATAAAGACGTACCAGACTCAAGAGGTCATAAAAATAGGCACTGGCGTAGGTCAAATTATTATGAATAAAATTAACTGGATTATTTAGTTCATGTGCCACACCTGCCACTAATTGTCCCAAACTGGACATTTTTTCACTTTGTACCAGTTTGGCTTGGGTGGCTTGAAGCTGGTTTAAGGTTTGTTCAAGTTCTTGGGTTTGGGCTTGGGCAATCTCAGCGCTTTCACGGGCTTGGGTGTAGAGGGAGGCTTGATCGAGTGCGATTGTTAGTTGAGCGACAACGGCTTGCAACAGTTCTACCTCACTATTATCCCAGGGACGTTGTTCTGTCCCATGAATACAGCTAATCGCGCCAATGTCTCCCGCCCGGGTTTTAATCGGTAGGGACAAGATTGAGGTATACCCCTGTTGGGTTAAAAACTGTTTTAAGATCGGGTCATCACAGGTTTCCACATTATCAACCTGAACCACCTCGCGCTTAATAATCCGCTGGGCGAGGGGGGCGATTTGCTCAGTTGAATGTTGACCGATAGAGCTGGGTAAATGAGGGGTTCTGGCTTCTTTGACGACATCCCAATGGGGGGTTTGGGCTTTGAGTCGATACCAGAGAAATTGACAGCGATCGATTTTGAGCAGGGTGCGAATCGATTCTACTGCCGTTTCCAGGATAGTATGGAGTTCTAGGGAGTTGCGAATTTGATTGGCAAGCCCAAAGAGCAAGGATTCGCGGCGGCTGAGTAGTTCCGATCGCGCCCAATATTGGTCAATGGCAACGGCAATGGCATTGGCAACCCAGCTAAAGGTGCGGCGAGATTCTGAGTTGAGGGATTGATTCCCTAATAACATCATGCCACTCATCAGCCGATCTTCTACCACTGCCGCCAGTGCGGAAATCCGGCTGTGGCTGGGTGGGGCGGGGGTTGTGGGCATCGCCGGGGGATGGGTAAGTCGGGAAAGGCGAGATCTCAAGCCCAAGGGTTTAAATGGGTTTGCCTGTTTTGCCACGGCTAAGGGGTTCATCTTCAAGGTGTCAGGTGTGGCTTTGGGGCGTGATTCGGCGGTGGGCTTGGGTTGGCTCATCTCCCGCGAGACAACGACAAGTTCGGTTACTTGATTGGTTTGAGGATGGCGTATCGGGTTGATCGTGCTTTCTAGCCACCGATAATCGCCGCTTTGATGAAGGATGCGGTAGCGAATCGGTTGTTGTTGTTGGCAATCAATCGGGTTTGAGAAAATCGGTTTAATCGTGGTTACATCTTGAGGATGCACAAACTCATAAATTAGATGTCCCACCAACTCATCGGGTTCATATCCTAAGAGAGTGCGACTAGCAGGAGAAGCATATAAATAGACTCCATCTGTTCGATGTTGAGAAATTAGATCCGCCGACGTCTCAACCAGTATTCGGTAACGGCTTTCTCCTGAGTTCAACTCCTGCATTGCCTGTTGATGATGCCATTGATCCAGTCGCAGGGCAATTAAATTCGCGATCGCGCTGGCAAAGGTTTTATCTTGGGGTGTCCACTCCCTCAGACTGGATACCCTTTGTTCGTAGCTCAGAATACCGATAATCTGTTCGTTCTGCCAGATCGGTACATCCAATCGCCCCAGGGATAGGGGATTGGTGAGACAACAACACTTCTCTGGTAATACTGGTGGGCTGATGTCCTCTCCCTGGCTTTGCCCTGTGGTTTCGTCCCAGCCATGATCGTGTTTTCCCTCATAGTACCGTTCCACACAATTAAGCTGGGAACCTGCATCATTGTACAACCATACGCTGACTCGATCAACGTCCAATGCATCGGCGGCGGCTTTTGTCAAGTCGCGGATTACGGTGGTCAAATCTCCTGCGTTGAGTCTCTCAGATTGAGTCAACTCGAACAACGCCATCGTTTGGTTTTGCCAACGTTTGATGCTGTTAATTTGAGCATCGTTTACCAATTCTTTTGAACCCCTACTCTGCTTTCTAGTTGCGATCACTTCACCTATCTTGTACTCGCAGTAGCGTGCGTTATGAGTAATCCTTTAGCTGATCTGGGAGTTGATTTCAGGGAGATAGCCACGTTCCCTCAAAAGTTTGGCTAGCTCCGAACCTACTCGTTGTCGGATTTTCAGCCGCCGTTTTTTGGTATTCACGCATAGATATTCTCTCTCCCATATTGGGCGGGAGCTGCGTGTTTTACTCATTAGAACTCAACTGCTATTGCCTACACCCTGGCTGTGGTTTTTTCCCATCCTCTATTAATATTACAGCAGTTGGCGACTCTCTTAATATACAACCCTAACCCAAACTGCTAAGAACGTCAGCTTTTGTGTGAGTGATTTTTTTTATGCTTATCATATTAATTAATTAAATCTCCCAGAATCTGATATACTCAGACTTTGGCTCTGGGAGATTGCCCTCACTCCAGCCAATGTATTACCAAAAATTTATTTTATATTACAAAACTTTGACATAAAATATCTAAAAGGGAACCACCATAGCCTGAGTCTGAATAGTAGATGCACCCTGTTTACCCAACCTCTGTTAACCATCTCTCAACCAGGATCGGAACCTGTAGCTAACAGAGGCTTTCTGTAACAACGGCGATTTGAGAAAATCTTTTGATTTTGATGCCGCTGTAATACAGTTGGGTCATACAAACCATCATACACAGTTTGAAACGTAAATATGGGTATAAGTTTACGTTTGTTCATATTACGTTGTATTACGCAAACTTTCTCAGTCTGGCACAAGTGAGTCAACGACTAAAGATTACAAATATTTCTGTAAAAAGAGGCTTAACTTCTGCTTCGTCGCCTCTGGCACTTTATCGAGGGGGGTCAAAATCGCGTACTTTAACGCCGAGTGTGCCTCGGATGGGGGCTGATTTTGGGCGATACGCCGCACGGTTTCTTGAATCACCTGTTGAGCATTTGTCGCATTGCGCTGTAAATTGCCAATTACCATTTCTACAGTTACGCTGTCATGATCGGGATGCCAGCAATCATAATCGGTGACGAGGGCTAATGTGGCGTAGGCGATTTCCGCTTCTCGTGCCAGTTTTGCCTCAGGTAAATTGGTCATCCCAATCACCGTTGCGCCCCAACTACGGTAGAGATGGGATTCCGCTTGGGTAGAAAAAGCGGGTCCTTCCATACAGACGTATGTGCCACCGCGATGGAGGGTGACATCGGTTAATTGCAAGCTAGCCACCGCTTCGGCTAAAACCCCGGCTAGTTGGTTACAAACGGGTTCAGCAAAGCCAATATGCACCACAATTCCATCACCGAAAAAGGTAGAGACGCGATTTTTGGTGCGGTCAATAAATTGATCGGGTATCACCATATCTAAGGGTTTTGCCGCTTCCTGGAGGGAACCCACGGCGGAGGCGGAAATCAGATACTTGACGCCCAACTGCTTCATCGCGTGGATATTGGCACGGAAGGGTAATTCCGTGGGCATGAGATGATGGTTACGCCCATGACGGGCGAGAAAGGCGACAGGGGTTTCTTCGAGAGTCCCGACAATTAAGGCATCAGACGGTTTACCAAAGGGGGTATCCAGTTGTACCTCTTGCACATCTTTAAGGGCATCCATTTTGTAAAGTCCGCTACCGCCAATAATGCCAATTGTTGCTTGTGCCATGATGCCTACCTTTTGCTGCTACAATGCCAAGATATTGTATCGGGAAATGGGTCGCGATCGCTCAATTTGAGTGATTCCCTCTGGATGTTTAGGATCGCGTCTGGGCAAGATGGTCTACATTAATCCCGATCAGAGATTTAAACCTCCTACCGTTCATTTCCCCAACTTCTGACGCAAACGACTCACTAAAATATCCACTTCCGGTAACTTCAACCGAGTCACCAAAACCGCAAAAATCCCCAACGCCACCGACATCGCCAAACTAAGCTGTAAAACTTGCAGCAGTAAATTCCCACTCCCCACCACTTGTTGCCAACCCCAGCTAACCCCCCAACTGCCCAACCCCGCTAAAACACTACTCAGAGCCAACGCCACCAACGCTATCCCCCATTCCCCTAAGGGTAAGCCATGTAGCCGACGATTCAGCACCCACAACAGCCAGCCCATAGAAATAATATTGACGCCAATCGTGGCAAAAATTAAACCCGGTGTCGCAAAAGCATTCACCAACAAATAATCCAGCAGGGCATTAATAAAGATATTGGCAATACTGATCCGAAACGGCGTCTCCCCATCCCCCAAGGCATAAAATACCCGCACCAAAACATCTCGTGCTAAATAAAAGAACATACCAAATCCATACGCCATTAGTACCGGGGCGACAATCTGGGAAGCCTCCGCACTAAAGGCATAGCGTTCATAAATCACCCGCACAATCGGCACTGATAGGGAGATAAAAATAGCCGTCAGGGGTAACATCGTCAAAGCCGTAAGCAGTAATCCCTGACGAATCCGCACTTTCAACTCCGCCCAATTCTCCGGTGCCGCTAACCGGGAAAATACAGGCAGCATCGGCACTAATATCATATTAGAAATAATCCCCAGAGGCGTCAGTACAATAAAGTTGGAATAGCGCATCGCCGCCGCCGCATTGGGGATAAATGAGGCGAAAAATAGATCTGTATAAACATTGATATGTAGCATCCCAGAGGATAGCGTCGCCGGTGCCATAACGCGCATCACATCCTTCACCCCTGGAAGCTGCCAATTAAACCGTAACCGTAACCGCCCCATTCCCGATCGCGACTGGGCAATTAGTTGCATCACCCACTGCCAAATCGCCCCCGCCAGAGTGCCAACGGCTAAAACAATACTGCCCAAGCGGATATACTCAGGCTGATTAACTTGTCCGCCAGAATAAAGTGCCAATATCCCTAAGCCACCAATCACCGCCACACTGGAAAATAAAGGGCTAACACTGGGTAACCAATATTGATCTGAAGCATTCAGCGTTCCGAAACCAATGCCAATCAACCCCGCCAGAATCGCCAACGGTGCCATAATTTGCAACTGTTGAACCGCCAGCGATCGCGCGGGTTCCTCTAATCCTGGGGCGAGGATATCGATAAAGGTTGGGGCAAATAGAATTAAGATAACCGTAACCAGCAATAATATGCCACTTACCAAGGTGGTAACCGTTTCCACCAGAGGGGCGGCTTCCGATTTATCCCGTTTTGCCAACACACTCACCAAGGCGCTGTGAAAGGGTCCATTAATCCCACCGAGTAAGATCAGCAGGAAGCCTGGAATCACGTAGGCGTAGGCATAAGCATTCACCACCGGACCCACACCAAACGCCGCCGCGATCGCTTGTTCACGGACTAAGCCAAAAATCTTACTAATCAGTGTAGCAATTGCCACAATAGAGGCAATTCCGGCAAGGGAACGAGACGGTTTAGACTTGTCAGACACGAAAGGTTACTATTTTTAGTGACTTATCCTATTTAATCCTGAATCGGGTCACACGCTTCAGGTAAATCTCACTAATTATCCACCAACACTTGCACCTCTAAAGTTACGTAATCTAATCTGCCCGCACAGACGCTTGTGCGCCTTAACTACAATCTTTCACCAATCAAGGGTCAGCCAATTGTATGTAAGGTGTTACATAAGGTAATCGTTTTCTTGAATAACACTGACAGCAGCAATGACACCAGTTATCCCCGCCCATGAACTAACACTGGCGCAGGTTGAAAACCAATTCAATCTTCGGCAAGTTCTAGACGATTCCACCTTCTTCCCTGAAGCCCAGGACAATTTATCAGAACTCAACGATTTAGAAAAGCAAACCTTAGATCGGGTCAAAACAGAGGTAGCGATCGCGGATTTTTGTATTTGTTATGACTAACATTTTGCACCTATCGCTGTCTTACCGCCTTTTCAAAACCAATTGTATCGCGACTTCGTGTTACTATTCTGATATTCCATCAGTCGATTGACGTTCTAGAATCAAATCCATTGCCATTTCAATAATTTCTTCCCGGTTAACCATGACACCGATTTCTTCAGTCTCATAGATTCCTTTGAACGCTTCTAGGGCTGCATTTCGCAGCGCTGATTCATAAGCATCTTCTAATGTTTCCTGTAATTCGTCTTCGGTTAAATAAGTCCCTTTTGCCTTATGGCGTCGATTCGTGCGTTGAATTTGCTTAACCGAATTTAATATAGAAACCTGCCAGGATTTCGTGGTGCGGTTTTCAGCAGCTTTTTTAATTAGATGCAATAATAGAATGATGCCATAGCTAAATATTTTATTGAGTTTATCGGATTTGCTCATCTCCTCTAATTCTTCAACAAGTTCCAAGGCTTCCGTAATTTTGCCTTGCTGGATAAATTCCTTTAAGGTTATGAGTTCTTCCATTCGCCTTTATTCCTCCGCTTCTCGATTTCGGTAATAGGTAATAATAAGGTATATTCAATTTCTTGGCGGACTTCGGGAGATACCTCACAATTACTATTCAGGCAATCCATTCCATCCCCCCGCATCCCCTCACCCCACCGAACATCCAGAGACAGACTAACTCACGCGATCGCACGTTCCCTTACTTACCCTGCGGTTGGCGAAACCTATAGATATCCTGGATTACCCTTACCCAACCGGATACCAAAGACTCCAAGATGCGATCGCCTTTTTCCTTCGTTGCGGGTGTGGGATCACCCAATGTGCCACTCTGACTCAATTCTTGCGTCAACCAAGCAAAAGGTAACTTTCCCTCCATACTCAATAAACTATCTTCCGGTAACCCTTTAGGATATTCAGCAACCGCCCGTTCCATTTTCACCTGTTCCGGTAATAGGGATAACATCAAACTTGTTTCCGCATCCCCCGCATGAATTCCCAATTCCAACTCCTTAGCTGAAATTAAATCCTTTGCCACATTTGGCACCCGCCAAGTAAACAGCGGAAACACCAGAAAATCCCCATACTTTTGATGAATATCTCGCGCCGCAATTTCCATCACTTGGGGTTGTCCCCCATGAGAATTCATCAGCACTAATTTACGAAATCCCGCCCGATAAATACTATCCGCCATCTCCATCAGCACCGCCAGCAAAGTTTGGGCGCTGAGAGTAATCGTACCAGAAAAATGCCAATGTTCATTCGATTTTCCGTAAAATAAATTAGGCAACGCATAAGCGGGAATATCCGGTTCTAGTTGGGCTAGGGCTTTACCCAGAACCCCGACACCAATCGCCGAATCCACAATTAAGGGCAAATGATAACCGTGTTGTTCAATCGCGCCAACGGGTTGAATAATCACCACATTTTCCTTATCCGGCATTGTCTGAATATCTGCCCAGGTGAGATAAGGAAAGAAGCGTTCTGGGGGAATAAAACTGTGCATTTTAGTGTTTGGCTTCTAAATTAGTCCAATTAAACTATAATGCAGATGGCAGAAGGAAAGGAATAAGGTTGTAATAAACAAGGAAATGATCCCCGTTTAAACGAAAATAATATAATCCCAATCCATAGATAAATTTATTTGTAGGGGCGGGTTTAGGAACAATTGTAGGGGCGGGTTTAGGGACTAAATTTAACTATTCACCGATAACAGAACAACAAAACCCGCCCTCCTCACCGATAACGGAACAACGAAACCCGCCCTCCTCACCGATAACAGAACAACAAAACCCGCCCTCCTCACCGATAACGGAACAACAAAACCCGCCCTCCTCACCGATAACGGAACAACAAAACCCGCCCTCCTCACCGATAACGGAACAACAAAACCCGCCCTCCTTATCGCTCCTCCCATCCTCGCATCTTACCCGGATTCATCAACCCATAGGGATCAACCTGTTCCTTAAACTTTACCTGTTCTACATCAATCATCTTACGTCCCCCATCTTCCAGAATATAAGTATGAGGATTAGCAATAAACGCCCCCTGTTCTTCGTGATAGCGAATAATCTCATTTAACCGTTCCTCCGTGGTATAGCGAACTAGCTGCAATCCCGCTGGAATCGCTTCACCATTCACCCGCATAAATTCCAAATGCATCATCACTTCATCACCAAAATGATCATACAATTGCTCCACCCGTTCTAATGTAAAAAAGAAGGTTTGCAAATAAGTCAGCGTCGAGTCAATACTCCGGGCATGTAATGTGGTATGATTCCAAGTAAACTCAGCTAAACTTGTGCCTTTACTCCCCTCTTGGGCAGATTTTTGATAAGCAATTTCCCCGCCATACTCCCGCACTAACTCCTGAAACGCTTCTAAACAAGACTCCGCTATCATTAATAAAGCACAGTCTTTCCCATCGGGCAGATATTCCTTCAACCCACTAAAAAATGTCGGGATGGGATGAGCATGAATACTAATCAACTTTTTCACCAACCCATCTGCATTCCCCAAAGCCTGACCAAAATGGGCAGCCGTGATAAAGTTATCGAAAATAACAATTATCTCTATCCAGGCATAAGCCGGGGCGAGGGGAACCTCTAACTCAGTAATAATCCCATTCGTGCCATAGGCGTGATTCACCTTCTGCACATCATCTCCCCGTAACTCAATCACACGGGGTTCATCCTCCAGTGTAACCACACGCACCGCCAAAAGATTGCCGCGATCGCGCAATTGCCCATAATTAATTGAACCAATTCCCCCACTTCCGCCACCAATAAAGCCACCAATCGTGGCACTACGATACGTCGAAGGCACCATCCGCCATTCCCAGCCGATTCCCCGCGCCTGTTTATCAAACGCCGCCAACTTCACCCCCGATTCCACACAAGCTAAACCCCGTTTAATCCAACGAATCCCATTCATCCGGGTGGTATCCAAAATCACCCCACCGTGCAACGGAATACATTGCCCATAATTCCCGGTTCCCGCACCTCGGATAGTCAGGGGAACTTTATGCTTGACACATATTTTTGCCACCTGTATCACCTGTGCTTCAGCCTGAGGGCGTACCACCAGATTCCCTCGCTTATCCCCTAACAGGGGTTGCAGAACCGGACTGAAATGGTAATAGTCTAGAGATAATTTAGCCACCTGAGTGGGTTCAGTAATCGTTTCTATCCCGGCGAATTCCGAGGCTAAAGCATCCCAGTCAAAGGATTGGGTAAAAGTTGAGTTCATTGCTGGTTAAGAATGGGATGATGAACGGCTGATTTTGGCTTCACGTTAACTTTTTATCTTACTGCATATCCAAACTTTTAAACCCTAAGCTCCCTCCCTTCTCCCCCCTCGTCCCCCTCGTTCCCAGGCTCTGCCTGGGAATGCTCATCTAGAGGCTCTGCCTCCCCTAGAAAAAATCATCTACTTTTGACCTTTGACGGGCGGGTTTTGTTGATAGGTTATTGATGACAAACTTAAGTTGTTCCGTTATCGGTAAGGAGGGCGGGTTTTGTTGTTCCGTTATCGGTGGGGAGGGCGGGTTTTGTTGTTCCGTTATCGGTGGGGAGGGCGGGTTTTGTTGTTCCGTTATCGGTGGGTAGGGCGGGTTTTGTTGTTCCGTTATCGGTGGGGAGGGCGGGTTTTGTTGTTCCGTTATCGGTGGGTAGGGCGGGTTTTGTTGTTCCGTTATCGGTGGGGAGGGCGGGTTTTGTTGTTCCGTTATCGGTGAATATCTG
>NZ_JAVKEW010000002.1:0-16777 GCF_040226375.1 Coleofasciculus sp. G2-EDA-02
AAGTTGCAGTCTAAGGTAGAATCTGTCATGCTGAGCAAAACGCAGTGAAACGGAGTGACGCGAAGCATCTGCCCAGATTCTGACGCTCGTTCCTCGCTATCGCGCAAGCGTCACGCTTCGCTCTTCCTAGACATGATAGAAAGCAACTTGGTATTAACCATTAATTGGGCGGTTGAAACCGCAGCTACACAAACTAAACCCGCCTGCGCGGGTTTCCACACCCCTAGTTTTTCTTTAGTCCGCGTAGGTGGACTTTGTTTCGTTTGGTTCCGCGATTTCCTTTTCAACAAGGCTTAAGTTTACTTTGTTATTGATTGCGTTCCTCACGCAAGAACTGCAAATTTTTAGAGATAGTGATTGTTAGAGGATGGTCATCCCCCAGCAGGCGTTTTCTCAACTCTAAGGCTTTTTGATACAAAGGTTCTGCTTCACCATACCTTCCCTGTGAATAGGAGATATATGCCAGATTGTTCAGACTGGTTGCCACATGGGGATGATTATCTCCCAGCAGGCGTTTATATAACTCTAAGGCTTGCAGATACAAAGGTTCAGCTTCACCATATCTTTCCTGTGATGAGTAGAGATTAGCCAAATTATTCAAACTGGTTGCCACATGGGAATGGTCATTTCCCAACAGGCGTTTATATAACTCTAAGGCTTTTTGATACAAAGGTTCAGCTTCGTCATACCTTCCCTGTGATTTGTAGAGATATGCCAGGTTGTTGAGACTGCTTGCCACATCGGGATGATTATCACCCAACAGGCATTTTCTCAACTCTAAAGCTTGCAGATACAACCGTTCGGCTTCTGAATACCTTCTCTGTGATGAGTAGAGTCCTGCCACATTGTTCAAACCGGTTGCTACATGGGGATGGTCATCACCCAGCAGGCGTTTATTCAACTCTAAGGCTTTTTGATACAAAGGTTCGGCTTCACCATATCTTTCCTGTGATTTGTAGAGATACGCCAGATTGTTCAGACTGGTTGCTACATCGGGATGGTCATCACCCAGCAGGCGTTTACTCAACTCTAAGGCTCGCAAACACAAAGGTTCGGCTTTACCATATCTTTCCCATGATGAGTAGAGTAAAGCCAGATTGTTCAGACTAGCTGCCACAGATAAATGGTCATCACCCCGCAGGCGTTTATTCAACTCTAAAGCTTGCAGATGCAAAGGTTCAGCTTCCAAATACCTTCCCTGCGATGAGTAAAGTAAAGCCAGATTGTCCAGACTGTTTGCCACTAATGGATGGTTTTCTTCTAAACGCTCTCTCATTGCGGATAAGCACTGCTTACGCCAGGGTAAAGCTTGTTTGTAGAGTCCTTGACCTTCATAAAATCGACCTAAGCAAACAAAAAACCACATTAAATCCTGATCACTTAACCAATCTTTCTGAGTAGTTGCAGCTTCTGCTAGGTGCGGAATCATCGGGGTAGCTATGACGATATCATCTTTAGTTGGCGTCTGAGGAATCTGCTTTGCCGCAGCGACTATCGCCTGACAAAACCGTTGTTTAAGTTCGTCAGCTTCAGTTAACGCTTCTAACTTTCCTTTTAAAAATTCCCGAATCAGTTGGTGTAGTTGGTAACTGCCTTTATCCGCACGTTCCAGTAAACTGAGATTAAGTAATTCATAATCTCTAGCATCCTCCAACTCTTCCACATCTTGGTCTTCCCAGCATCGTTCTACCCAAACCCAGGGAATCGGAGCCAGAGCAAATAAACTTAGAAAACAGCCTAATACTTGAGCCTCTTCACTCAGTTCTTGCCAACTCAACTCAAATGCCGCTTCTACCCCCAATTGTGCGGTCATATCCCCATCGGGATTTTGCAGGGAACGGTGCTTTAACCCCAAGCGCTGGCACATTTTAACTAATGACAAATCAAGCTTACGCTGCAAATACCGCCCCACTAATTCCAATCCCAAAGGCAAATACCCTAATTCCTGACACAACTGTTTCGCCGTTTCTGGTTCCGCCTCAATCCGTTCTTCTCCAATCAATGAAACCAACAGGGCGATAGCCGCCGCTTCTGACAGCACATCCAGATGTATCATTTCAAATGATGCACCTAACCTTCGCCCATTAGACTCTAAAATATAATTGGCACAGGCATCAATGATGCAAATATGATGGGAAATTTTAAAACTATCTGAACTTAAATAAACCAGTAATGAATTCAAATCCAGATTCTGCCAATTCCGTTTCGTCGCATCGGCACAAAGTAGGCGACGGTTTCGGGTTGAGGTAATCAAACCATGTCCCGCCCAAAATAGATAAAGTAAATCCCCTTTTTTCTCAGACAGAACATCGGTAATTAGAGTGGTAATATTTGACTCGGTTGCTTCTTCTATTACCCATTCTGTTGACTCAGCCAATGTGCCATTTTCTTCTAACGGTGACAAGCACAGGCGAATATTGTCTCTGGGAACGCCTCGCCCACTAAGCCACTGAGCAAACTTTAGGGCATCATTTACCTGTCCATCGACATTCCAACTATTTTCTTGGTATTTCTCGATACCAACAACTAATCCATAAGTTTGTTCTGGTTTAACGCTAAATTTCATGTCCGCCTAAAAGCAGAGGGAGGATGTAGAGATGTGCCATGGCACGTCTGGGAGCTGGGGAAGATATCACCTTTGTATAGTAGACACATTGATTAGGACTTTCGTCACCATTGTAGAGACGCGCCATGGCGCGTCTCTACATAAATGATGTGTCCTAACCGCTATGGCGGTTGCTATACCAAATGCGGGGAACGCTATCCCCGTTATAACCCAGTCCGCGCAGGCGGACGAAAGTTTGTGTAGCAGCGATTTCAATCGCCTCCTCTTGCTTACTTACGCTCTACCAAACCTACAAGGTAACTCCTTTATGGCAACCGGGGTATAATTGCCTTCCATACTGCTTTATTTGTCCAGTATGCCCCATGCGATCGCGGAAAGGGTTGTTTGCTATCCACTAATACATCTTGCACCTTATTGGGGAAGACATTTGCGCCAATATAACTCAGAAAATCCCGCAAGTCATAGATATTCAACCAACTGGGAAAATAATCCGGTAGCGGTTCCCCGTATTCTAAACTGTAGAGGGCATTAATTTCATAGAAAAACGGCGCTTGAGAACCCGCTGTAATCAGCAATTCCACTTGTGGGAGAGGCTGTTGAACCAGCAAATCCACACAAGCAATCCCACCTAAACTATGCGCCAACAAGACGACAGGAGGTTCCGCCTGCTCGATTTTAGCGCGAATGAAATCACGGATGCGATCGCCCCGACCTTGATAGAGCAAAATATCACAGGGCGTCGGTGAAACTGACTGGGTAATGATTCCCCGCCTGCGCTTAAGGTAAAATGACTTGAAAACCCGGCTTTTTTAACGAAGAATCAAGGTTTCCAATCCGTTAGCCTTTACCGATTCAACCAATGCACATTATCTCGTCTTTGTCAACCCTATTTGTACAGCCATCCCACGCCAAATCAACGATTATGGCGTGGGAAACATAGGGCTAAATCAGCTAAACACTCGCTGTCACTTGCGCCTTCGAGGTCAACCGTTCGTAAGTGGATCGCATCTTCAGACCGACCAGAATTTGGAACAAGCCAGAGCCATTGTTAGAACCTGGATAGTCCTTGTGCTTGAGCAACAGTTCGGTCATCTCGCCATAGTATTTCGTGGAGGTGTTGCTGAGGTGACTTTCGATGTAAATCATCTCCTCTAGATTGTCAAACTGACCATCCACTTCCAACACAGAAACATCATGACCGAAGTAGCTATCTGGACCATAGTACAGCTTGATACCAGGATAGGCACAGGTCAACTTACGACCGCAGGGTCTCCAGTCAATGGTTGATCCTTCATCAAACAGATACACAGGCTCAAAGCCTTCTACACCATCTTTCTGAACCAAGCGCACCCGCAGGATCTTGGATTCCTTATCTTCTTTGATCAACTGAGTCGGTAATATCTGAATTACGACATCAGCAAACTCTTTTTGGGGTTCGATGTAAGCGGTAAAGTCAGGGCGTCTAGCGTTAATAGACGCCAGAATATCTTCGTAGGTATGTCCCCGTTCTGCCATGTCACGCTGGATTTTCCAGTTTATCTTGACTTCATCGCTGATATCAAGATAAACGCCGAAATCAACCAGCGATCGCACACGCTCATCATACAAGGGGTGCAATCCTTCAATTACCACGACTTTATTGGGTTCAACCCGTTCCGGTGGGTCAAGTTCACCCGTCTCGTGGTTATAAATTGGCTTATCAATTGCCTGACCATTTTTGAGCGCTTTAACTTGCTCATACATCAGGTCAAAATTGTTCGCCTTGGGGTTAAGCGCTGTCACCCCTGCCGCTTTACGTCCTTTGCGGTCTAAGCTGTGATAGTCATCTAAGCAGATGACCGTCATAAACTCTTCACCAAACAGATCTGCCAAGCGACGCAGAAAAGTTGACTTCCCGCATCCAGAGTCTCCAGCAACGGCTATTAATACCACGCGGTCTAGCTGAGTGGTCATAGTTTCCCTCTAACGCAAAAAATAGTTTCAAATAGAGTTTCCAGCAATCCAAGTCCCAAGTCTAGTCAACCCATCTGTTGATCGCGTGCCTTTAACCCGTTACAGATTGGCAACAGGTGTGAGTCTTTCCCAGGGGATTAGACTCCAGTCAGACACGGGTTAAGTATTTTATACTAGCGGCTGTGTGTGGATTTTACCAAAATGAGATTTTATCTACAAGACTTAATGTTTCTCCTTAATTCCTTAACATAATCCTAAAGGCAGTTGTGCCAATTGGATCAAAAAATTTAAAATTGACTCCATTTTGACCCTGGATCGGTCAGTGACTGAGTTATCCTAGTTGAGCCATCTGCGGTAAATGGCGTCCTGGGCAGATGCCCATGGGAGTCCGATAAGTTGGAGCTTTACGAACTCAACCGATTAGACGTATTCTAAAGTATACATGAACGCACTTGTAACCTAATTCATTCCCTCGCCTTGAGCCGAGGGGAGTTGGGAGCGTTGCAAAATGTTAAGCTGATAGTACTTTCTTAAGGCTTTACTGGGTTAATCTCAAACTCGGCAGTAGAGTCAGCTTGTGTTGCCAAAGGCAATTTTTGGTAAAGGATTGCACAAGTTCATGCATCGGCGTCATAGAACCCGTCGTTAACCCAAACAGGTCTGACGGGGGCTTGTAAAAAAGCATGGAGCGACTGAAACCCTGATGGGGAGGTTGCTTCTTTCGTCGCGGATTGATGAAGTGCTGTACTTATCAACATATCGTACAGAGTTGGTTTGGAGAGAAATAAAGCAATGTCTAGTTCAAAAGCGGCGGCTAATTCCGCAAACACCACAAACTTCGCGAATCGCCTGTTTCTTTACGAAGTGGCGGGCTTAAGTCAGAATACGGAAACTGACAAAATGGGCTATCCCATTCGTAGCAGTGGCAGCGTCTATATCACAGTGCCATACAATCGGATGAATCAAGAAATGCAACGAATCACCCGCATGGGTGGCACAATTGTCAGCATTCAACCTCTTGATGGCATGATGAATTCTAAGAATGGAGTCAATGGCAATAGCCAATCGACGGGTTCAGCCCAGCCAACGGCGTCTGCACAAAAAAGCCAGCCGATCATTCACGGAAAATCTAAACCGGGAGTTCCCGTCAATCTATACAAACCCAAAAATCCCTATCTGGGCAAATGTATTGAAAACTACGAACTGGTTGCCGAAGGGGGATCAGGTACGGTTCGCCACGTTACCTTTGATGTCTCTGGGGGTGATCTACGGTACTTGGAAGGTCAGAGTATAGGCATTATCCCACCTGGAGAAGACGACAAAGGAAAGCCTCATAAACTCAGACTCTACTCCATCGCCTCCACTCGTCATGGTGATCACGAGGATGATAAGACTGTCTCACTTTGTGTTAGACAACTGGAGTACAAGCACCCAGAAACCGGGGAAACCGTCTATGGCGTCTGCTCCAGCTACTTGTGCAACCTGCCAGTCGGCACCGATGATGTCAAGATTACTGGACCGGTTGGGAAAGAAATGTTACTTCCCGAAGATCCAGAGGCTACCGTTCTCATGATGGCAACAGGTACAGGGATTGCCCCCTTCCGGGCTTACCTGTGGCGGATGTTTAAAGAACAGCACGAAGATTACAAGTTCAAAGGGTTTGCTTGGCTGATTTTTGGTATCCCCTATACGGCAAACATTCTGTACAAAGAGGAATTAGAAAAACTACAGCAAGAGTTTCCCGATAATTTCCGTCTCACCTACGCCATCAGCCGTGAACAGAAGAACAAAGAGGGTGGCAAGATGTATATCCAGCATCGGGTGGATGAACATGCCGATGAACTGTTTGAGTTAATGCACAAGGATAATACCCACACCTACATTTGTGGACTCAAGGGTATGGAAGATGGCATTGATTCAGCACTCTCCGCTGCAGCCGAACGGCAAGGGATGAACTGGACTGATTACCAGAAATCTATGAAGAAAGCTGATCGCTGGCACGTTGAAACCTACTAATACGGCTTCCTTAACAGCTTCAGGACTTACGCCAATTTACCGTTGAATCACCATCTGTAGGGGCACGACATGTCGTGCCCCTACTCTATGCTGGGTTTTGCCTAAGTCCTAAGCTTATAGAGTTGTCGCCATAAAGGTGAGGACTTTCTTTACACCGCTTCCAACTGCCTTTCTCTATAAATTTGGCTCAGAAAGTTGCTCAAATCCTGAGAATTACGTTAAATTTAATTAAGCAGAAGTAAAGTTTCCTATTGAAACCACCATTTAAGCTGGGCTTTGTGCTAAACAGGAGGCTCTTTGAGAGCAAAAGCCAAACCAGAAAACAAATATCTAGAGGCTGATAAGCGATGAAATTTTCCTGGAGAATTCTCCTACTTTGGACAATACCCGCCCTTGTCATTGGGTTTTTCCTATGGCAGGGGGCATTTTCTCCGACTGTTGGTGATTTAAATCAAAATACTGCCAGCACCCGGATGACTTATGGCCGCTTTTTAGACTACATCGAGAAAGGGAGAGTCACGAGTGTTGACCTCTATGATGGCGGTCAAACGGCAATTGTAGAAGCGATCGACCCGGAGCTGGATAACCGAGTTCAGCGTCTACGTGTGGATTTGCCGGCTAACTCTCCTGAGCTAATCACGAAGCTGAGAGAGGCTGATATTGCTTTAGATACCCATCCAGCACGTCAGGATGGGGCAATTTGGGGCATCCTGGGAAATTTAATTTTTCCGATTTTGTTAATTGGTGGGCTATTCTTCCTGTTCCGTCGTTCGAGTAATATTGGTGGCGGTCCGGGTCAAGCTATGAACTTTGGTAAATCCCGCGCCCGGTTCCAGATGGAAGCGAAAACAGGAATTGTTTTTGATGATGTGGCGGGAATTGAGGAAGCAAAGGAAGAATTGCAGGAAGTGGTGACGTTCCTGAAGCAGCCCGAACGGTTTACGGCGGTAGGCGCACGTATTCCTAAAGGGGTGCTGTTAGTCGGACCTCCGGGTACAGGTAAGACATTACTGGCGAAGGCGATCGCGGGTGAAGCTGGGGTGCCTTTCTTTAGTATCTCCGGTAGTGAATTCGTGGAAATGTTTGTGGGTGTGGGCGCCTCCCGTGTCCGTGACTTGTTCAAGAAAGCTAAGGAAAATGCACCTTGTCTGATCTTTATTGATGAGATTGACGCCGTAGGACGACAACGGGGTGCTGGTATCGGCGGCGGTAACGATGAACGCGAGCAAACGTTGAACCAGTTGCTCACTGAGATGGATGGATTTGAAGGCAATACTGGGATTATCATTATTGCCGCGACTAACCGCCCTGATGTTCTGGATTCCGCCTTATTGCGTCCCGGACGGTTTGACCGCCAGGTGATGGTCGATGCGCCGGATCTCAAAGGACGGATTGGTATCCTGGAAGTCCATGCGCGGAATAAGAAACTTGCACCGGAAATTTCCATTGAAGCGATCGCGCGGCGCACTCCTGGATTTACTGGGGCAGATTTAGCTAACTTGTTGAATGAAGCCGCAATTCTCACCGCCCGTCGGCGTAAAGAGGCGATTACCATGCTGGAAATCAACGACGCCGTTGACCGGGTGGTAGCGGGTATGGAAGGCACACCGCTGGTGGATAGTAAGAGTAAGCGGTTAATTGCTTACCATGAAGTTGGTCATGCGATCGTGGGGACGGTGCTCAAGGATCATGATCCCGTGCAGAAAGTGACCTTAATTCCTCGGGGTCAAGCTCAAGGGTTGACCTGGTTTACGCCCAGTGAAGAGCAAGGCTTAATTACGCGGGCGCAGCTTAAAGCCCGGATTACTGGGGCGTTAGGCGGTCGTGCCGCAGAAGAAGAGATTTTTGGTTATTCTGAAGTTACCACAGGTGCCGGTGGTGATTTACAGCAGGTGACGGGGATGGCGCGACAAATGGTGACCCGTTTCGGCATGTCCGATTTAGGTCCGTTGTCTCTGGAAAGTCAAGAGGGAGAAGTGTTCCTCGGTGGTGGCTTGATGAATCGGGCGGAGTATTCCGAACAAGTAGCCTCTCGTATTGATGAACAAGTGCGCCGGATTGTGGAACATTGTCACGACGACGCCAAGCGAATTATGCGGGAAAATCGCGTCGTGATTGACCGTTTGGTGGATCTGTTAATTGAGAGGGAAACCATTGACGGCGAGGAGTTTCGTCAGATTGTGGCGGAATATACTCATGTACCGGAGAAGGAGCAGTATGTTCCTGTGTTGTAATTTCGGACAGTTTAACTAATTCATTAAGTAGGGATGGTGAACATCATCCCTATTTTTTGTCTGTCTTAGGCGCAATAGCACGCTCGATAAGCATTTTGGGATTACCGAAACTCTTGATATACCGTAGGGTGGGCACTGCCCACCAGCCTTCAGAAGCGTGCCATTCGTCTTAGGCGAGAAGGTTTGTTTTAAACTTAGGGAAGCACCACTGGCGTTAAACCGCCTTGTTTAAACCCAAGGAACCCAAGCTCAAATCAGCTAAAGCTGACTGGATAAGAGTTTTAGTCCATTTATTTTTATGGGCTAAATCGCTTGCCAAGAACTTAAGGACACTTTTGGCAGATGTCGGGGCTTACTGACAAAAGTGCAATATCTCAGTCTCTACAAAATTGAATTTTTTGTATCTTGTATTACCGTTGTTTGAGAATTGTAGTAAATAATTCGACTACTGAATTGGTGTTCTAAAAAGCTAGGTAAATTAATGATGAACGCTCAGAATAACTTATCAATTAATTCGGTAAATACGTCACGAGAAACTTGGTTTAAAAAAGGAACAACCTTGGAACGTGTTCGCTACCACCTTCAAGCTGGGAAAAATAAGATTCGCATTGCCTCTGGCTTTTTCACGATCAGAGGATGGGGACTGATCAGAACTTATACAGATGGTAAACGTGTTTATCTTTTAGTGGGTTTGGACGAACCGGGGGAAGAGAGAGCGCGGAAAGCTTTGATTAGTGAAATCATGCGCGATTTGCGTACTGGTTTAGATAGAGATCGACGACAAACCGTGCTTGATTTAGTCGCAAGAATGCAATCGGATCAGGTTTACATTGTGGATGCTCGTGCGCTGGATCACCATAACAAACTTTACTTGATAGACAATCAATTAGCAATTCAGACTTCATCTAATCTCACGGGACGCGGTTTGATGGAGCAAGTTGAGGGGGGCTGTATCATCACTAAACGCCGTGAAATTGTCGCACTGGTTCAAGAATTTGATGATTTCTTTGCCAAAGCACAAGACATCTCTCAGGAATTATTAGAAGTCCTCCGCTGTTGGCTTGATTTTGTGCGTCCTTGGGACATTTATCTCAAGACTATGCTCGCTCTAGAAGACCTACAGCCTGTCAAAGCTAACTATCAAAAATCTCCGGTTAGCTATCAAAAAGATATGATTACTCAAACGTTACGTCAAATACACGACTTTAGTGGCTCGATGCTGGTAGCTTCTACTGGACTAGGTAAAACTGTAGTCGCCGTTCATGTAGCATTACATCTGCGTGAAGAAGATGCAATTGATAATGTTATTGTTATTGGACCGAAGCCAGTAAAAAAGACCTGGGAACGCGAAATGCTTGACGCTAGCTTATCCTGTAAATATTTTATTCGTCAAGCGCTGGATCAAAAAAGTTCTGAGAGGGATCATAGTCTTGAAGATTTTGAGGATATTTTACAAAGTACTCAAGAGCGGCGTTGGCTGATTATCATAGATGAAAGCCATGAGTTTAGAAACCGCTACACAGATAGATTGAGCAATAGAAGATATAAACAATCGCAGAAAGTAGAACGTCAGGCATTTCAATGGCTAAAACCCCTCTGCCATGCCAATACTTCCAAAGTTTTACTTTTAACGGGTTCACCTTATGCTAAAAATACTGAAAATCTAAATAACCAGTTATTTTTGCTCCCTCATACCGCTGAAAACCGTGCTTTATTGCCAGATTGGATAGATGATGCGCGAGCATGGCATATTGAAAAACCTGAAAATTTTATTGATCTACCTGTCACTTCTCAACTAACGACACCGCACGTAGCTCAATATTATGGTCAACTTGATGAAGAGGAAATTTATATAAACTTTGGGGAAGAGAAGCGCTATATACCCAAAATAATACTCCATAGTATTGACTTCCCTTTACTACTAGAAAGCTCTTTTACACCCATTGTCGTTGATGGTTACTTTGAACTTAATTCTCGCAATCCTATGTTTAGGAAAAGTATAGAGAGGTTGGTAAAAGTCGCTTGGGCAAGTTCTCCCTTGGCTCTACGTGGAGTGCTTGAGCGCATAAATGATACACCTAATGGTAAAAATCAGTATGTTTTTGAAAAGCTGGAGTTTAAATTTACGCGCAAAGAGCGACAGCGAGTATTGAAGCCTATACTGGAACAATTAACTTCCAAAAGATATCGAGATATAAAATTTGAAACTCTTTGCAAAATCATTCAAGAAATACAAAACCAAAAAGAAAAGATAATTATATTTTGTGAACGAAGAGCGACGGTAGTTTACCTACAGCAAAAATTAAATGAATTAATTCCTTCACTACATGTAATCGCCACGATCGATGAGGTTGCATCTAATAACTATGAAATGAAAGAAACTAAACACATAGAAAACCTTATTAAAAAATTTGCACCTGTGGCTAATGATGCGGAAAACAAGTATGAAGAAAATTATGATGTATTCATTTCAACAGATGCTCACGGTGTCGGTGTAAATATGCAGGATGCCTCTGTAGTCATTAACTATGATATAGACTGGACTCCCATTGGTCCTATTCAACGGGCTGGACGCATACTCCGCTTTTGGCGTTCTCCACGAACTGTACAAGTATTTACGTTTGTTCCTACTTTAATAAATGAAAGTAATCTGCACTATGAGTTAGCAGGTATCATGGGACGCTGGGAAAAACTGATGGAACGTCATAGTGAATCTCGAAAGTTGATTGAATTGCCCGTTTTAACTATGGACAGAACTCAAGAAATTAATATGCCAGATATAACATCACCTGTAACTATCCGATCAGGGCGATTAGATATAGACGAATTAGCTAATTTGGATATATCGCCCTACTACCAGCACACAGCCCAACTACAGCTTAATCGTAATTATGCCAAGAGCATCCCTAGCGATATTGTCAGCGCTAAGATTTATTCAGAACCCGATCCTTCGATTTACGTTTTGCTCAATTATCAAGGAAAATATCATGGACTTGTTTATGAGCCTAAAACTCAACAACTCCGGGAACCAACTGTGGTCAACCTGCTCGATCTAATTGCCTGCACTAAAGATACAGAAACGGCTTGGGTTGACTACGATAAAGTAGAAGAATTGAGTGATGCTTGCATCAACAAGTGGTGTGATAAAGAAGGTATTAATCCTGAAGAAATTCTTAGAGAATGTACTCTATACCTGAAACCAGAACAAGAAAATGATACAGTTAAAGACTGGCTAAACTTTAAATAGGTGTTCATCGGGTCTAGCTGCACTAGAGAATTAGTGATTTATGTTCTTGATTAAGATAGAATCACGCTCATTTCAACCCATGAGGCTGTTACAATGAGGTCTTCATTACCCAAATCCAAGTTGCCACCGTTGGAGAATGGCGATCGCTTGACTCGTCCTGAATTCGAGCGCCGTTACCACTCCATGCCAGAACTTAAAAAAGCTGAATTGATTGAAGGAGTGGTGTACATGGCTTCGCCGTTACGCTTTACACCCCACGCTGAACCTCATGGACGTTTAATCACTTGGCTGGGAGTTTATCAAGCGGCTACACCCCAAGTGCAAATGGGTATTGAGCCTACTGTACGCTTGGATATCGACAACGAACCCCAACCTGATGGTGTTTTATTCATTAGCGAACAAAGCGGTGGACAAGTGACTATCTCTCAAGAGGGATACTTGGAGGGCGCACCAGAATTAGTGGTTGAAATTGCCGCGAGTAGTGCAGCGATTGATTTAGGGGATAAAAAACGTGCCTATCGGCGCAGTGGTGTAAAAGAATACATTGTTTTGCAGGTATTTGACCAAAGAATTGATTGGTTTAGTTTACAGGATGGCGATTATGTTCCTTTGATACCGGATGAACAAAATAGGATTTGTTCTCTGGTGTTTCCGGGTTTGTGGTTAGATGTTCCTGCCATGTTACAAGGAAATATGCAGCAAGTGTTAACTGTTTTACAAACAGGCATTAATTCGGCGGAGCATCAAGCATTTTTCCAACAGTTAATTGAATGCCAGCATGGAGAAGGCTGCTGATGATTAATGTGATCGTCAAACCCAATACCATCGAGTTGCCAGCCGGAGCGGTGGTGAGAGTTCCTGGAACCTGGCAGGATTATCAAATATTGCTGGAACATTTAGGCGATAGCACTTCCCCTCGTGTCAAGTACCGCCATGGAGAACTACTGCTGATGGTTCCTTTACCTGAGCATGGTAAGCAACTAGACATTATCGTGGAAATGGTCAAGGTGTTGCTACGCCATCAGGGACTGAGGTTCGACTCTTACCACGAAACCACGATGGATTTACCCGATCATAGTGGTGTTATCCCGGATCATTTTTTCTATATTGGGGAGTTACCTGTAGTGGGAAAACGTCGGATTGATTGGAGTAATGATCCGCCACCGGATTTGGCAATTGAGTGCGATGTTACCTCATTCACCAGTGTTAATGATTATTTGCCTTATCGAGTCAGGGAACTTTGGATTGTTCGCCAACAAAAGATTAAAATCTATCAGTTTCAGGATGGGCGGTATAGTTTGGTTGAGCAGAGTCAGTTTTTCGGTGGATTTGACCTGAATGCGATCTTGACTGAGTGCATCAAAGATGCTTATCAACTTGGCTCTGGTGCGATTGACAAATTGAGCGATCGCTATCCTCGCCAACGTTGATGGAGAAGGTGTAGAGATGCGCCATGGCGCGTCTGGAGGATATAGGACATTATTTGGATGGATGGCGAATCTGTCGCATAATTAAACCGATGGGAAGCGCGATCGCAAGGGCAATGATAATATGAATCAGGACGTTCAAACCATTGTAGGCGGTACATTTAACTACACCTGCACCGGGACAAATGGGTGTATCTGAGTTGGTTTGATTCTGGATCAAGGTTTGGATGGGTTGGGAATCGACTTGGGAGGATATCCCACTTACGGCTAATCCGGTTCCCACCACGGCTATCCACAGTTCTAGGTTTTGTAGCTTCTGGTCTAAGGTGCGATCGCGTTCTGCTTGATCTAAGTCTACGATACCTCGCACGGTTTCTAGCATTTGTCCGAATAATTCTTGTCCGGGTGAGAGATAATTGATATCGGTTTGGATTTGCTGTTTATCGCGTTGGCTTTCTTTGAGGAATTCGTCCCAGAATGGCGGTATGTTGCCAATTTGGGCAAGATTCCGTTTTTTGGTGTCAAAGTTGGTAATATTGGTTTCCATCGCCGTCTGATGGGCGCGTAAGTCTCGCAAGCATCGGGCGTAGTCGAGGGCGGTTTGGGGGATTTGGTTAAGCAGGTTTTTCAGGGTGTCGAGGCGGGTTTGGGGGTTGGTGGTGAGGTTGGGTAAGGTTTGGATTTGTTGTTCTAAGTCGCTGTAGAGGTGTCGCGCTTCGGGGTAGCTTTGGCGGGATTGGTGATAGATGTAGCGCAGTTTGTGATAAGAACAAAGGAGTTGGAGGAGTTCATCGTAGGCTTTTCCTAAGCGTTCAACAGTGGGAGATTGGCTGGTGTTGAACGAGATGAGGATGTGACATTGGCTGGTGAGGTTATCGGGTTGGCTGGGTTCCGTGGCGAGGTAGTCGAACAGAAGACTCCCGAAGAATGTGTCTTGATGCTGGAGGCTGAAGTTGAGGGGACTATTGGCGAGGAGGGCGTTAGCGCATTGTTTAGCAAGGCTGGCGCAGTCGGTTTGGGCGTCTACTTCCGCGTATAACCACAGGGTTTGTCCGAGGGAGGCTTGGATGCTTTGGGGGAGGAGGGATTGGGGGCGGAAGTGTTGCAGTTGGGGGATGGTGATGTCAAGTTGTGGGGAGTCGGGGGTGAGGGTGAGGCTGAGGTTTTTCATTTATGGGTTATGGGTCAAAACACTGATTTCACGGATTTATTGGAGAGATAGGGGTAGGGATGTGAGAGTTTATTGACACTGATTTCACCGAAAAGTTAGTTCTCTCATCAACAGATGATGATTAGGATTTTAAGGTGTCATTGGTTATTGGTCATTTGTCATTTGTTGATGGAAATGTCTGGCATTTTTATTAGCCTATAATACAGAATAACCGTAGGGGCGCACCGACGTGCGCCCAATTTCACGGTCAAATCTATTCCACAATTTTAGTTGGGTCACGGCACCATCGTGCGTTACGTTTCGCTAACGCACCTTGACCACTATAAATGGTAATACGGAGTCAATTCTGATTGGTTATTTGTCATTGGATTTCGGTGCAATATTTAATCAACGCTATACCCGATCAATGAACACAAGATAAGATTTAATCGGCGCACGTCTGTGCATTTAATGGGCGCAAGCCTTGCGCCCCTACCCTCTTGAATATCAATTACAATATATACAATCTTTCCACACAACATTTACATCATAGAGTGTGATTCGAGTACCCCTGAGTGCTAATCCTCGTTCAGTATTGATAATGTAGTTGTTACCCGCGTTTGTCATTGCCTATTTCCTCCATGCCTATCGCTTAAGTTGAACCTTGATTCTTGGGTGGGTTTGTCTGGGGTGTGGATGGGGGTGAATGTCTGATAATAAATTGGGTGCAGGTTTCGGGGATGTGGGTGAGGATATCGTTTATATGGAGGATTTCGGCTAGTTGGTTGAGGCGTGAGGGGAGTGAGGTTTGCCAGTCTTGTTGGAGTTGTTCTGTTTCCCTGTCGGTTTCGGCTAGTCTGGGGGCGTAGTAGGCTTGGAGATAGTCTTCAGCCCAGGTTTCCAGGTTGGCTAAGTCTGCGGCGGTGGATGTGTAAATGGAGATCCCCCCTAACCCCCCTTCAAAAGGGGGGAATTGGTTTGAGTCTTCTGGCTGGGTTGAATTAACAGAGAGATGGATAGCGTCTTGTTCCCCCCCTTGATAAGGGGGGACTAGGGGGGGTTCAGCCGTAATAATCACCGCACGGAAGCAATCATCGAAAATATACCATTCAATAATTGCCGTATTTTTATCAATCAGTGTAGAGAGTTGGTCAAACTTGAGGGGTTTATAGGGATAAAGTTCGTTGTAACGCTGGCGCAGTTGGTTGATATGGCTGTAGTCTATCTCTTCTACAGTTATCGATTTTGCTGATAACTTTTGTTCCCCAGCCGCCTGTAACTGATTTAACCGTCGCTGTTCACTCCAAATTGCTTCCTGTAACTGTTGTAATTCCTCTTGTCTCTGGGTAGAAATCTGTCCGTCAGGGTAAAGGCTGCGGCTGGTGAGGTTGTCAATCAGATTACGGGTTTTGCTGCGTTCGATGTATTCCCAGGCTTGGGTATTGTCTGCTAATTCCAGACAGACTTTGATCATATTGGAATAGAGTGAATTCCATTCTTCCGCGAGTTTCTGTTTATCGGCATCATTAGCCGTACCTAAACTAATCTCAACTCTCTGGAATTCAACGGTATCAATCGCTGTGGCAAAGGCATGATAGGCGTTGTCCAATTGTTGGGCGTCTCGGTAGGCATGTCCTAGGTTAAATTGAGTTTTAATATAGTTTTGGGGAAACGCCTCACGGGTTCTGACTTGCAGGGCGGCTTGATAGGATGCGATCGCATATTCGATATTCTCTGCCCTTTCTCCCCGGATTCTGTTACGGTAGGCTTCTCCCAGATTATTTTGCGTACCTGCCCAGTCGCTAGGAAAGGCGTCACGGGTGTAGACTTGAAGGGCGGCTTGATAGGATGCGATCGCACATTCGATATTCTCTGCCCTTTCTCCCCGGATTCTGTTACGGTAGGCTTCTCCCAGATTATTTTGCGTCATTGCCCAATTGCTAGGAAAGGCGTCACGGGTTCTAACTTCTAGGGCGGCTTGATAGGATGCGATCGCACGTTCGATATTCTCTGCCCTTTCTCCCCGGATTCTGTCACCGTAGGCAACACCCAGATTATTTTGCGTCATTGCCCAATTGCTAGGAAAGGCGTCACGGGTTCTAACTTCTAGGGCGGCTTGATAGGATGCGATCGCACGTTCGATATTCTCTGCCCTTTCTCCCCGGATTCTGTCAGAGTAGGCAT
>NZ_JAVKEW010000003.1:0-22331 GCF_040226375.1 Coleofasciculus sp. G2-EDA-02
CGTCACGTTTGCAAGTCTAACGACTTAGTGGCCTATGTAGACGCGCCAGCGGCTTGCCGAAGGCTAGACTTAAGGGTCGCCAATATGCTCAAAAATCACTGTTTAGCTAAGTCAATTGCTGATGCTAGCTGGTATCAGTTCAGGCAATGGTTAGAGCATTTCGCCGCCAAGTTTGGAAGATTAGCTATTGCTGTTTCACCCCAGTACACATCTGTTGAATGCAGTCAGTGCAAGGTGATTGTGAAAAAGTCCCTTAGCACAAGAACTCACGTTTGTAAGTGTGGATTAATTCTGCAAAGGGATTGGAACGCGGCGATAAACATTTTGCTCAAAGCAAAATCTAGGGGAGGGCATCCCCAAAGTAAAGCTGTAGGAGTTGGAGCCTCTACGCAACAGGAGCGCAAGCCTAGTAGAGCAAGTTCTGACGTTGAATACAGAATCCCACGCGCTCTATCGCCGTGGGAGTGTCAACCGGTTAATAAACTACACTACTCAAGCAATCTTTTAAACCATAGACAACCTGTTGCTGTTCCTCAAAGGACAATTCTGGAAATATAGGTAGAGACAAAACTTGGTGACACACTTGCTCAACAACTGGAAAATCACCCACTTGATACCCTAAGCTCTGATAAACCGACTGCAAGTGCAACGGTAGGGGGTAATAAACCATCGAAATAATGCCCATCTGTTGCAGATTTTGGCGGACTTGATCTCTATATTCACTGCTGCGGCTGTCTTTGGTCAAGCGAATCGTGTACTGATTCCAGACAGCATAGCTTCCTGGAGTTTCTTGAGGTAAGGCGATTTCTGGAACAGGTTGTAATAACTGATGATACTGATCAGCAATCTGAGAACGAACCTGATTCCACTGATCAAGATACTGTAATTTGATTTGCAAAATGGTCGCTTGTAGGGCATCTAAACGGCTATTAATCCCTGTGGCTTCATGGTGGTAGCGATCGCGCATCCCATGTTCTCGCAGCATTCTTATCGTAGCCGCTAGGGTTGGATCATTGGTAATAACGGCACCTCCATCCCCACAAGCCCCTAAATTCTTGGTGGGAAAGAAGCTAAAACAGCCAATATGCCCAATACTACCCACCTTTTGTCCTGCCCATTCCGCCCCCGTTGCTTGGGCGCAGTCTTCAATTACCGCCAAACCCTGCGTTTGGGCGATGTCCATAATCCCCGTCATATCCACAGGCTGTCCAAACAAATGAACGGGCAGAATCGCTTTGGTTTTCGGGGTAATCGCCGCCGCAATCTGATCAACGTCAATATTAAAGGTGTGGGGATCAATGTCCACAAAAATGGGTATCGCCCCCACCCGGGTAATCACTTCCGCCGTAGCGATAAACGTGAAGGGTGTAGTAATCACCTCATCCCCTGCTCCAATCTGTAATGCTCGCAGTGCCAGATACAAGGCATCTGTGCCAGAGTTACAGGCGACACATTCGCTTGTATTCATATACGCCGCAAATTGTTCTTCAAAGCCTTGAACCGGAACCCCACCAACGTAACGTCCGGAGGTGAGTATCTCCTGAACAGCTGCACTGACTTGTTTTTCAATGCGCTGATACTGTCGTGCCAGATCAATAGGGGGAATGTGATTCACTCGCTTACACCTAGACGTTTTTATTCAATAAATCAAATTTTTGGGCAAAAGGGAATCCTGCTCATATTTTTTACTATCCTCAATCCATCGATTTGAGGCTGGGGGTGGGCAAAAGTGATAAGCTGTTCGGCATTTAAACCTTAATATCAATAATGGCTCTCATCCTTGTAGTGCGAGCCAGCAAGCTCGCGACTAATACCCAATTTAAAGGCACGACAGCTTAACCCTGGAGACGCTGAGCAACAAAGACGCTGAGCAACAAGCTAAACGAAGCTAGCGTAAGTAACTATCCATGAAAATGCTTCCCCCACCCCCCATCTTCGCTGTTTCCCCCATTGGCTTATATATTTTGTAATTTCCCCCATCCCCCCATGCTTCACAAACTCTTCAAAACATCTTTATCATAGCTATACCTAAAACCGCTCTGGAACAGGCAGACTAAGAAAAGCAGATGCACCCTGCCAGCCACAGCAGACGCACCCTGCTGAACCCTGAGTAAAGCCCACATTATCGCTTAAATTCAAAAATTAAGCGATATGTGGGTCTTGTCTTTATTTCCCACGATCGCAGTTACTCTATCCGGAGGGTTTGGCACTGACTGACCTTATGTTCACGGGATTTGGAGAACCTCTCTCCTGCAAGGAGAGAGGCTTTGAATTCTCCCCCTTGTCTAGTGAAGTGGAGTAAAGCTTCAGGATAAAATAACGGCTATACAAAAACAATAAGGCACCAAATGGTGCGTGGACAGGCAAGATGATACCCGACTTTCCCGAACCTGAACTATTTACTTTAAATTGCCCAACTCAACAAATTCTTGATATCATTGCCGATAAATGGAGCGTGATTAATCAGCTTCTGGTTTCGGGTTTAGCCGTTATCTTACCCTCTAAGTCGTCGGATGTGACAAGTCAGGTCAAAAATAGGGTTAAACTAGGAAAACTGGCAGCCACTATACTCTGCTAGCCGTTCATCCTACTCACAGGCAACCCTTGTCCACGAAGCGCGATCGCATTATGCCCACATTCTTATTGGAAGTCGGTACAGAAGAATTACCCGCAAATTTCGTCGAGAGTGCGATTAAACAATGGCAGTCGCGCCTGTCAAAAAGTCTTGACGAACAACTGCTGACTCCTGAAGCCATCCAGGTGTACGGTACACCCCGTCGTCTAGCCGTACTGATTCAAGGATTACCCAGCCAACAACCCAACCGCGAAGAGGAAGTCAAAGGTCCACCTGTCAAAGCCGCATTTAAAGACGGGAAACCAACTAAAGCCGCCGAAGGGTTTGCTCGTAAGCAGGAAGTTACCCTTGATGATCTAGAAATCCGAGAGACGGATAAAGGGGAATTTGTCTTTGTTGTCAAGAAAATAATCGGTCGTTCGGCGATTGAGATTCTTCCCGAAGTCATCCCCCAATGGATTTTTAGCTTAGAAGGGAAGCGGTTTATGTGCTGGGGGGATGGAGACTTAAAGTTTTCTCGCCCGATTCGCTGGTTGGTGGCGCTGTTGGATGATACGGTGTTGCCGATTGAATTAGTGAATGGTTCAGAAAGGATAAACAGCGATCGCACATCCCGTGGACACCGTATTTTACACCCCAAATCGGTCACAATTTCCCACGCTGAGGATTACGTGAAATCCCTAGAATCAGCCTTTGTGATTGTAGAACGCGATCGGCGCAAACAAATCATCCAAGAACAAGTTCAGGCGGCGGCGCAAAAACTTAAGGGTTATACCATACTGTATGAGGCGTTATGGGATGAAGTCACCGACTTAGTAGAGTATCCCACCGCCATCGTGGGTCAATTTGATCCAGAATACTTAATCCTACCGCCAGAGGTGGTAAAAACGGTAATGGTAACCCATCAGCGCTACTTCCCGGTGTTCAAGGATGAATTGGCGACAGAATTACTCCCCTATTTTATTACCCTTTCAAATGGTGATCCGGCAAAATCAGATAGGATCGCCGCCGGAAATGAACGAGTGATTCGCGCCCGTTTAGCGGATGGAGAGTATTTCTATAAAACTGATTTAGCCTCACCCCTAGAGAGTTATTTACCCAAGTTAGAAACCGTAACCTTTCAAGATGAATTAGGCTCTATGCGTCAGAAAGTAGGGCGCATCGAAAAAATAGCGTCACGGATTGCTGATCAATTGGCGGTGTCACAGACACAATGGGATGATATTATTCGGGCATCTGCGCTTTGTAAAGCCGATCTAGTCACCCAAATGGTCTATGAGTTTCCCGAATTACAGGGCGTAATGGGACAAAAGTATGCTCTAGCGAGTGGTGAATCAGATGCTGTAGCGACGGCGATTTTTGAACATTATTTACCCAGAGGTGCTGGGGACAAGTTACCAGAAACGTTGACAGGTCAAGTAGTAGGATTGGCTGATCGCTTGGATACATTGGTGAGTATCTTTGGATTAGGCATGATTCCCACAGGTTCCTCTGACCCCTTTGCCTTGCGTCGTGCAGCGAATGCGGTGGTTAATATTACCTGGGATGGTAATTTAGCGATTAATTTAGATCAGCTATTGCAGGATATCTCTGCCGATTTTGTCGCCGCCTATCCGGGAAAATCATCACCCGTTGAAGCCTTACAAGAGTTTTTCCGACAACGTATCCGCACCTTGCTGCAAGAAGAACAGACGATTGATTATGACTTGGTGAATGCAGTTTTAGGTGAGAATGATCGTGAGTATACGCAACGGGCATTAAAAGACTTGTTAGATGTTCGCGATCGCGCCTTGTTCCTGCAAAGGATTCGGAATAATGGCAAGCTGGATGAAATCTACGAAACCGTGAATCGTTCGGCGCGGTTATCGATGCAAGGAGACTTAGATTTTCAACAGTTAGATCCCAACGCTGTTGTACGTTCTGATCTATTTGAAAAATCGAGTGAACCGGCTTTTTATGATGCTTTAGTTCAGTTAGTTCCCCGTACCCAAGCTGCACAACAAGAGCGCAATTACCAACAAATTGTTGATGCATTAGCAGATGTTACGCCAATTGTAAGTACATTCTTTGATGATAAGGAAGCCGGAGTAATGGTGATGGACGACAATCCAGAGATTCGGCGTAATCGGCTGAATCTATTGGGGTTACTGCGAAACCACGCCCGGGTACTGGCAGATTTTGGCGCGATCGTCAAGTAGAGACGTAGCATGCTACGTCTCTACAACCCAATCGGGTTAGAAAATTCAGGCAACCGTTAAATCAACCTCGAAGGTGCTATCGTTAAAATCTTGGTCACCGCCACCAAACACATCCTCAAAGCCAAACTTGTTCTCACCGAGTAGACGGACGTGGTCTTTCCCATCAGGATTAGCGCCTAAATAGGCAAAGTAGGCAGTGGGATCGGCATAACCAAGGCGCTGATTTGTCGGATTTGTTGCCAACCATTCTTCTGTTGTGCCATTAGCGATAATGTAAGGCGCTAAAATGGTTCCTGCTTCTAGCTCAACTTGGAGACTTCCTGTATTTCGGTTCATGTCGCCAACAACTTTTTGGGCTAAAGCCGCTTCAGCATAACCTGCCTCATCAGGGCTAATCAGTTGACCCGTTACCGTATCTTGAACATCTCCTTGCTCATTTTCAACGACGTAAAACCCGACTGAATTGTTAAAGCCAGCATTATTCTCAATATTGAAAAAATGGGCTGATACTGGACGGTTTTGATCTTGCAAGTCGATGAGTTCGGGTTCCCCGTCAGTGATTAGGATGGGGTCATTTTTGGCAGGTGTAGTATCCTGATTATTGCCATCAAAACTCAATGGTTCGTCTACCTCAGCCGTTTGATCAGCAACCGCTGCGACTAACTGGAGTTCATTATTGCTCAAACTATTGCCGCCTGCTGTCGGCGCCAGTGTAGCACCCCCTGTCACCTCTGGATTGCCCGGTATCGGGGCGGTTTGTACAGTACCCCCATTATCGATGAAGTTTCCTAATTGAGGGTCAAGGAGCTTGACTTTAGCTGTTATCTTTGTATCGTTAGGATTGGGATCTTCTGACTGAAAGTTACCGCCCCCATCTTTGAAAACTTCAGCTGTGTGGTGGTTAATATTCCAACCATTGCCACCATTGTAGGCAAAATTATCGGCAACCAGGGTATTTTTCAGGGTGGTATTATTTACACCGCCAAAAAATCCTCCCCCCATAAATCCAGCGTAATTATTCGCAACAGTGGTGTTGCTGATTTTCTTAGAGCCGGATGCACTCGGTAGCACTATCGCACCGCCTAACCCTTCTTTCCCATTTGCCGATTCGACTCGGTTACCGTAAAATATGCTGTTGTCAATAGAGACAGGCGCATTCTCTCCGACCCAAGCTCCTCCCCCTTGACCCAAGGCTCGATTGTTGGCAAATGTAGTATTTTTGACAATTAACTGACCCTTGCCATGGCGAAGTCCACCACCAAGGGAATCTCCCTTAGCATCCTTAATCACCTGATTATTGATGATTGTGCTATTTTCAATGATTACTTTGTCACCCTCATAAACATAGAGAAATAGTCCTCCTCCTTGTCCCGCTCCTTTATTCCCATCAAAGCGACTGTTCCGAATTTGTATCGTGCCCTTGGTACTGTTATCATTAGTTGACGAAGCTCCATCCGTATAAATTGCACCACCGTAACCTAAAGGATTGGGTTGTATGGAACCACCCGCTGTTGAGTCATTTTTGATAAAGGTTGAGTCTTCAACGAGTAGACTCCCTAAAACGGTATTAATCGCTCCACCATTAATTCCGGTGTTATTAATAAACTCGCTACCTATTACAGTGGTAGAGCTTTCACTTTTAACCGCGATTGCACCAGCGCCACGGTCACTTTTACCTGATGGTTTATTTCCTGATGAACTATTGCCTTCAAAATTGCTATTGATGATCGTATTTGTACTGCGCCAACCCGCATAAATCGCGCCGCCTCCTACACCATTGGCGTGATTATTTTTAAATTCACTATTTTCTACAGTGAGTGTGGTGTAACTGTCTGTGCGAATTGCAGCTCCCGCACCATCTTCACCCTTCTTATTTGTTTTTCCATTAACTAGAATCAAATTTCTCAGGGTAAACTCGGTGGAATTATAACCGGCGTCTCGTTTGATATCAAAGATTCGGTGAGCATTATTCCCACTGATGGTTAAACCTGATGCCTTAGACCCATCAATAGTTAGGTCTTTATCCACTTCGAGTTGACCACTGGTCAGCTTAATGGTCTTATTTTTCAGACTGGAGTCGAATTTAATTGTATCTCCTGACTGGGCTTGCGCGATCGCATCTCTTAATGAACCTTTGCCGCTGTCTTTACGGTTTTGAACCGTGAATACTTGTGACATTGTTTGCTCTCCAATACTATTTGACTAAAGTGCTAATTTGGAGCATATTATTCTTTGGCGAAATGGTTGGCAATCCCCCTTATTTAGTCATCGTTGAATTTGCTGTATTTTTTCTGACAGCATGGCTTCAACTTAACATCGTGCTGTCTCTTTGAATAGATTTTTATCACGATGTTCTCTACTTTGTACCATTAATAGAGCCTTAATAGCGAATTAGGTAACCAAATCAATAATACTTAATATTTGTTCTTATTTTGTTTGATTGATGAAACAATACTATTTATTTTGTTTTTTTAAAATACAAAAATTAATTTTATCAGACTTAGAAAACTGAAGTATTTTCTCTAAAAAAATAGACTTAAATAGTAAAATAAGTTCCCTAAAAAAATAAAATAATTGTTTTCAGGGAACCTAATTCAATTTATTTCGCGGCTAAATACAACCTTTACAAGTCGTCCAGTTCCAAAAGCCCTCGTAGTTGTTGCTGGAATAATTGCTGTTGTAGCGATGGAGGCTGTTGCAACATTTGTCGAATTTCTTGTTCGGCTTTCTGTTGCAAGTTTTCAGTCTGATCCGATTCTAACTGTAAAAATAAATACAAAAAGGGATGTTCTTGCTGGAGGCGTTGTTGAAATTGTCGTAGTTGCGCCGGATTGGTGAGTTGATCAATACTGTTCCGAAGTTGTTGCTCCGATAAGGGTTGCGCCTTCGTGGGTAGCGTCCAACTCAGTAGGGTTACACTAGTTCCCGATTCAGGAGTACGGATGTCTCTTTCAATCTCGCACTTCAGGCAGAATCCCACAGCTATCTTCTGGTAGAATTATTAGTCTCTGGACTGTAGAGACGTTGCCGGCAACGTCTCTACATGGTAATTAGAATTAAACGAAGGAACCATCATCAGTTTATATATGCCCAACGCTCACGTCATTGGTCTGGGACGCTCCGGAATGGCAGCCGCACGACTCCTGAAACAGGAAGGGTGGACGGTAACAGTCAGTGATAGCAAAACCTCTGAATCTTTGCAACAGCAACAACAAGGGCTGACGGTTCAGGGAATTACGGTTAAACTGGGTTATTCCCTCACCCTTGGCGATGGGGATTTACCTGAACTGATTGTGGTGAGTCCTGGTGTTCCTTGGGATATCCCGGTTTTAATGGAAGCTAGGAATCGCGGGATTGATACCATTGGCGAGATGGAACTGGCTTGGCGTTATCTTAAGTCCTCTCCTTGGGTTGGTATCACAGGGACGAATGGTAAAACTACGACAACGGCTCTGATTGCGGCTATTTTTCAAGGGGCTGGTTTCCATGCACCTGCCTGCGGTAATATCGGCTATGCGGCTTGTGAACTGGCTCTGACGCAGCCCTTAGAGACGCGCCATGGCGCGTCTCTACAGGAGAAACTACCCTCATCCAAAATTGATTGGGTTATTGCAGAAATTAGTAGTTATCAAATTGAGTCGTCACGGGATTTAGCACCAACGATTGGGGTGTGGACAACCTTTACGCCGGATCACTTGAACCGCCATAAAACGCTAGAAAATTACTACAATATTAAAGCCAAACTGCTGTCGCGATCGCACGCTCAAGTCTTTAATGGTGATGACCCGTATTTGCGTCAGTTGGGCACAAACCATTGGTCAAAGGCGTATTGGACGAGTGTCACGGGGCGTGATGGGACGCCTCGTCCCTGGGTGTATATTGAAAATGGTTGGGTGATGGTAGAGTCTGAACCGATTGTCCCCGTGGATTCCTTGCAGATGGTGGGGAATCACAATCAGCAGAATTTACTCATGGCAGTTGCCGTAGCGCGATTGGCAGGAATTGAGAAACAGGCAATTGTTGAGGCAATTACGAATTTTCCCGGTGTTCCTCACCGCCTAGAACATATTATCACCTGGCAAGGGATTGACTTTATTAATGATAGTAAAGCCACAAACTATGATGCGGCGCAAGTGGGATTAGCAGCGGTTGATAGTCCCGCTATTTTAATTGCTGGGGGTGAAGCGAAAGCGGGTGATGATACGCAATGGTTGAACGCCATTCAAGCGAAAGCGGCGGCTGTTTTACTGATTGGTGAGGCGGCGCCTGCCTTTGCCCAACGCTTACAGGAATTGGGGTATTTTCGTTATGAAATAGTGGAAACTATGGCACGAGCGGTTCCTAGAGCAGCGGAATTAGCACAACAGGATAATGCGCCTGTGGTTTTACTTTCACCGGCTTGTGCTAGCTTTGACCAATATCAAAGTTTTGAACATCGGGGGGATGATTTCCGTCAGCAGTGTTGGCAAAATTTTAGTCCTTAGCATGAGTGAGGATTTACAACTAGATTAGGAGATTAGGGCACGGCAATGCCGTGCCCCTACCCCATCAATTATCCCTGATGTAGGGGCACGATACTATCGTGCCCTATTATTTTAACTAATTAATTGGGATTGAAATTTCATTTCGGGAAAGATGCGATCGCACGTTTTGCCAGGGTGATTGAAATTGTTGCAACACAGATGCAGTATTCAAGCCGACATGATATTATGTGCTAATCGGTTGAGGCGTTCCGAATAACTTTTCATCACATTGAGAGCAAAAATTGGTGTTTCCTGAACCGCAAACAGAAAGCGCTGCTGATCCAGAAATGCTAGGGTACAATCTGTTTTCGCGATCGCGCTATAGGTTCTGTCACCTACTCCAATCAATGTTCCGGTACCAAACACCTCACCCTTACCAATGGTTTCTACAATATTACCATTGACCGAGATATTCACTTCTCCTTCCAAAATCCCATACATGTAATTCGCCGGATCACCTTCTTTGAAAATAACCTGATCGGCAGAAAATGTCTTAGGATCAGACTGTTTTTGTAAGATGCTGACTGTGTTTGCGGGTTCTACCATGTTCTGTCTGCCGGAGCATTCTATGTGGGGTCATTATACCGCAAGGAGGTAAAATCCCAGATATAGCCAAAGGCAAAAAACAGAGGGCATGGCGTGTGATTTTGTAGGGGCGGGTTTCATGATTATCATTTCGGTTGCACCCAGATGTGACTAAACCCGCCCTGACACAGGTTTATCGGCGCGGGTTTCACGATTATCGTTTCGGTTGCACCCAGATATCACTAAACCCGCCCTGACGCAGGTTTATCGGGGCGGGTTTAGTTAATTTAACCGTTTGAGCCACAGCGTTATTGGTGAAACCCGCCCCTACACACCGGGTTCCCGCGAAGGTTGTCAAGGGTATTTCAGCCCTCAACTCGCCCCAACCAACAAATTCTGATACGCCGCCTCAATCCGTTCCACTTCCGATGATACCTCTGTCTCTAATGTCTTCAACCGCTTTAATTCTGCCCCATTATTAATCTCATGGGACTCTTTTTGAGCGATTAAATTATCTAACTCTGACTTACGCGCCTTAATATCATCATTCATCCGTTCCGTCACTTCTCGCTCATACACATCAAAGCATTCTTTCACCGCATCGTGAATCGGTTGCCATTGTTCTCGTGCTACCTGGGGTAAATATTTAACTAACTCTTTCTTCGCCGCTTTCACCAACTCCTTCCGCGCTTGATCTGCTTGTACAACCCCAACCCCTAACCCTAATAACGCCAATCCCACAGGTCCCAAAACAACCCCCGAAACCGCTGTAATCATCGCCCCAACACCCATCACCGTAATAAAATTAAGAGCGATATTTTTCCAATCAAAACCCGCCCCCGCCATGGCTACCCCAGCAATATTTCCCCTTGCCAAGGAAAAGAGTCCCGCCGCCCATTTTGCCCAAGCGGGAGAATTGTCTTCTGGGGTTGTACCAATCACTGGAGTTATGCGTTGTCCGGTTAACTTCTCGGTAATTTTCTCCGTCACCTTAGTATAAGATGCGCCATAACTGGCGGCACTTTTCGATAACTGCAAAAACGCGCTATCCATCTCTTTTTCAGCCATTAAACTCCAGGCAGATAATTTATCATTTATATACCGCTCAAATGCCTGTTGCAATCCCGCTTCAAAGGCTTCCCGTCTCCCTCGACTCAAAAAATCCATGAATTGAAAATCCGGCTGATACTGCATGAAATCAGCTTCAAAGCTATTGCCCAAATTTAAAACATAATTGCGGAAAGAATCCGCCACCGCCTTTGCCTTACTATCCCGTACCGATTTGATTTCAGCTTGGAACTGTTGACAGATATCATTAAGCTTCTTAAATTCAGGTTCTACCGAATTAATCCGTTCTTTTAATTCCTTTACATCTTGTTCTAACAAAGGAATTCGCCGTTCAATCGCCTCCCGAACATGACTATACCCTTGACGCGCCAAGGTTCTGGCTTGGCGAAATTCAGCCACGGCTCGTTCGCTGGTCAAAAATGTACTTAATGCGCCCAAAAACTCCGGAAATCCGGTTCCTTCCAGAGACGCTGTTGGCTGCTTCACTCGTAACCGCAGCGCTTTAATCGCGGAAATCTCAAACACTCGTTCATCATAGATATCATACCCATCGACTTGACAGTAATCGGCTAAATTTGCTCGAAACACGCGCCGCAGTCTCTCTTCCGATTCTGCTAATTCTTCGGTATCATCCGGATCAATCAAACTTTCGCGAATCTGATCCCAAGCATTAATTAAAAAGAAAACCGATAATCCCCGATCTTTAATATAATTCTCTAAATAACGGCGTTCGGCTAAAGTACAAGGCTGAGTTGCCCGCAGTACAAATAAAATCGCATGGCAATTATTGATATATCCCAGAGATAACTCGTTTCGGGCTTCGGTATCATTGAGTCCCGGACTATCGACTATTTCTATACCTTTTTCTAGTAAGGCTAATGGATATTCTACGACAGCATAATCAACATTGGGAAACGCCTGTTTTTTCTGTTGTTCCAGTTGCTTGGCTTCAGCGGGATCAATCGTGTAGCGGCGCTTAAAACTTTTAAAGTCAATATCTTCGGGAGGTGTACCATCATTAAAATGAACGGTGACTTTTTTTTCAGCACCGTACCGCAAAACGGTTAATAAGGCTGTACAGGGATTAACATCTGAGGGCAATAGGTTCTCGCCAATTAAGGCATTAAGAAACGTACTTTTGCCCCGTTTCATATCACCCAGAACCAGCAATCTGAATACACCTTGTCGTAAATTTGTACTGGCTCGGCTTAAATCATCAATATCCCGTTCCAACCCCAAACCGCCAGAGGTATCCTTGCCGGCGGCTTCCCCTTTTGTCAGGGTTTGGGCAATTTCACCCAGACTCCTGGCGACTTGCGATCGCACCTTGGCAACGCGCTCTAAATTATTCAGGAAACTGTCTGTTTCTATTTTATAACTCATTGTTGATTTCTCCCTATACCATGCGTTTAGTGATCATAACCGATAAAATAGATAAGTATTGTCTACCTGCTCCTTTGTTTCAGGTTAACCCGGTATTAACCCTGACTCCTCATACATAGATTCAATCTGCCAGTATTGGGCTAAAATATCACTATCTAACTGTCTCAATCGCTTTAACTCCGTTTGGTGATTGATTTCACGACCTTTTTTTTGTTGCAGCAAGTTCTCTAATTGAATTTGGCGGGATTGAATATCATCATTAATGCGTTGAATTACGTCTTGCTCATACCGTTCAAAACAGTCATAAACTGCTTTGCCAATGGGTTCTTGTTGCTCCTGTGCCAATTGGGGGAAATAGTTAACAAACTGCTTTTTCGTCGCTTTAATCACAGCTTGACGCCCTTGTTCAGCTTGCATGGCGCCCACTCCCAAACTCAGCAGCACTAATCCTAGGGGATTCCAAAACCCTAAAGGAGTCAAAACTACCGCTAACCAATTAACCAGAATATTTTGCCAATTAAAACCAACAGCAGCTAAGGCGACACTGGCTATATTTCCTGAAGCTAAGGAGAAAAAACCCATTGCCCATTTTGCCCAAGTGGGTGACTTCTCCCCTGAGTCAACTGGAACTCTCGACGGTAGGGTTTGCCCAATTAATTTATTGCTCATAGAATCAACAACCTGATTATAGGTTGCACCATAATTAGCCGCACTTTGGGCAAGTTGGGAAAAGGCTTCTTTCAAAGCATCCTCTGCTGTGCGTTCCCACGCGGCTAATTTATCCTGAAGATATTGCTCCAAGGCTTGCTTCAGTGCCGCATTAAACGCCTCCCGTTTCTGCTGTTGTAAGAATTCCAAAAGGTCAATTGTCGGCTGATAGGGAAAAAAATCAGATTCAAACGTCGTTTCTAAGTTCAGCACATACGTCTGAAATGAATTAACTATTTCCTTGACGTTTGTATCCCGTAGGGTACGAATTTCCTCACGGAATTGATCGCGAATTTGGGTGAGTTGTTCAAACTCAGGATCAACCCCTTGAATCCGTTGTTTCAATCCCTCAATATCTTGATCCAGTAAGGGAATTCGCTGTTCAATAGCTGCGTGAGTGCGGCTATAAACTTGACGCACCAGAGTTCTGACTTGCCGTAATTGTGCCACAGCCCGTTCTTGAGTTAAAAAGGTATTTAATGCCCTTAAAAATGGGGGAAATCCTGTGCTTTCTAGAGAATCCTGGGGTTTTTTTAACCGCCGCCGCAAGGCTTCGAGGGAAGATATCTCAAATACTCGTTGATCATAGTAATCCTGTCCATCGTTTTTACAGTAGTCAGCTAAATAGGTTTTAAATACAGTACGTAACCGATTTTGAACCTGCTCAAGTTCGTCTAGATGATCTGGATTAATCAATCCTTTGCCGATTTCATCCCAAGCGTTAATCAGAAAAAAAACAGTTAATCCCCGCCCTTTGATATAATTTTCTAAATAGCGGCGTTCCTCCAGCGTGCAAGGCTGCATTGCCCTGAATACAAACATGATCGCGTGGCAATTGTGGATATAGTTAAGGGATAATTCATTCCGGGCTTCGGTATCGTTCAGCCCCGGGCTATCCACTATTTCGATTCCCTTTGCTAAGAGGGGTAAGGGATATTCGACAACGGCATGAGATACATCAGGAAATGCTAAACTATTCTCGGCTTCTCGGCGTTTTGCTTCGCTGGGTTTGATTGTATAGGTTTGCTTAAAACGGGCAAAATCGATAGATTCAGAGGAGTTATTTCCTTTAAAATAGACTGTGACTTTTTTTTGAGTTCCGTAGCGTAAAACTGTGAGCAGGGCTGTACAAGGATTGACATCGGCTGGTAATAAATTCTCGCCAATTAAGGCATTGAGTAACGTACTTTTTCCCCGTTTTAAGTCTCCTAAGACCAATACTCTAAATACAGTTTGCTGTAAAGTTTGGCTAGCTCGGCTTAAATCCTCAATATCCCGTTCCAACCCCAAACCCCCAGAAGTATCCTTTACCGAGGCTTCCCATTGTGCCAAGGTTTGGGCGATTTCACCCAGACTTTTGGCGACTTGCGATCGCACTCTGGCAACTTGCTCTAAGTTATTCAGGAAACTGTCTGTTTCTATTGTATAACTCATGGTTTATTGATTCCTTAAGCATTAGTTGATACCAAGCGCGATCGCGAGAATGGCGGGTTGAGTCAAGTTATCAGTTTTGGGCAAAACTTTATCCGTAAAATTGACCCCAACCACCGATAAAATAGGTGGGCAATGCCCACCCTACAATGTGTTTAAGTTTAACCCGGTACTAACAATAACTCCTCATACACCGATTCAATCTGCTGACATTCAGTTAATACATCAGCATCTAAACTTCTCAACCGATTTAACTCAGTTTGTCGATTAATCTCACGAGATTCTTTTTGCTTGAGCAAGTTATCTAACTCAGCTTGGCGAGATTTAATATCATCATTCAGGCGTTGAATTACTTCCCGTTCATAACTATCAAAACAATCTTTAACCGCTTGACGAATGGGTTCTTGTTGTTCCTGGGCGAGTTGTGGTAAATATTTAACAAACTCCTTTTTTGTCGCTTTCATCACTTCTTGGCGGGCTTGTTCAGCTTGCAGTGCGCCCACGCCCAACCCCATTAAAGCCAATCCGATGGGATTCCAAAACGTTAATCCAGTAAAAATCAATAAAAAGCTGCTAATCCCAATTACCGCTAACCAATTAACCAGGATATTTTGCCAATTAAACCCAGCGGCGGCTAAGGCGACACCCGCCAAATTTCCTGATGCTAAAGAGAAAAAACCCATCGCCCATTTTGTCCAGCTAGGTGACTCCTCTCCTGAGTCAACCCGCACTCCCGGCGGTATCCTTTGCCCAATTAATTTCTCAGTCATAGAATCAACAATCTGATTATAGGTGGCGCCATAGTTAGCCGCACTTTGGGCAAGTTGGGAGAACGCCTCTTTTAAATAATCCTCCGCCGTGCGTTCCCACTCCGCTAATTTATCCTGAATATACTGCTCAAAAGCTTGCTTTAATGCAGCATTAAACGCCTCCCGTCTCTGCTGTTGCAAGAACTCCAGAAAGTCAATCGTCGGCTGATAGCGCAAGAAATCCGATTCAAATGTCTTTTCTAAGTTCAGTACATACGTGCGAAATGAATCCGCCACCCCTTTTCCTTTTGTATCCCGCATGGTACGAATTTCATCCTGAAATTGATCTCGGATTTGGGTGAGTTGCTCAAACTCCGGTTCAACTCCCTGAATCCGTTGTTTCAATTCCTGAATATCTTGGTCGAGTAAAGGAATCCGCCGTTCAATGGCTTCGTGAGTGCGGCTATAAACTTGACGCGCCAGAGTTCTAGCTTGGCGTAATTGTGCCACAGCGCGTTCTTGGGTCAAAAAGGTATTTAGCGCCCCTAAAAACGCCGGAAATCCTGTTCCTTCCAGTGAATCCTCTTTTGTTTTCACCCGCCGCCGCAATGCTTCGAGGGAGGAAATCTCAAACACTCGTTCATCATAGTAATCGTGTCCCTCTTTTTGACAGTAGTCAGCCAGATAGGTTTGGAATACGGTGCGTAACCGATTTTGGGCGACTTCAAGTTCATCGGTATCATCGGGATCAATGAGTCCTTTGCTGATTTCATCCCAAGCGTTAATCAGAAAGAAAACCGTTAATCCGCGCCCTTTAATATAATTTTCTAAATAGCGGCGTTCTTCCAGGGTACAAGGCTGCATTGCCCTGAATACAAACAAGATAGCGTGGCAGTTATTGATATAGTTTAGTGATAATTCATTCCGGGCTTCGGTATCATTTAACCCAGGACTATCAACAATTTCGATACCTTTTTCTAAGAGGGGTAAGGGATATTCGACAACAGCATAATCAACCTCTGGAAATGCCGAGGTTTTCTCGACTTCGAGGCGTTTGGCTTCGGCGGGATCGATGGTATAGTTTTGCTTGAAACTGGCAAAATCTAGAGATTCTGGTGGTTTATCTCCTTTAAAATAAACCGTAACTTTTTTTTGAGTTCCGTAGCGCAAAACCGTCAGCAGGGCTGTACAAGGATTCACATCGGCTGGTAATAGGTTTTCACCAATTAAGGCATTGAGAAACGTACTTTTACCCCGCTTCAAGTCTCCTAATACCAGCAGCCGAAATAAGCCCTTCTGCAAATTATCGCTGGCAATCCGGATATCTTCACTTTCCCGTTCTAGACCCAATTTTCCGGAGGCTTCCTCAGCATCCAATTCCGCTTTTTCCAGCCGTTTGGCAATTTGACTCAGATGCATCGCCGCTTGATGACGCACTCTCACCACGCGCTCCAAATCCCTGAGTAAGCTGGTATTATCCACGGTATAGCTCCTAGTTTTTTGTAATTAACGCTTTGGGGAGATGAAGGCAGGTTTGACCGCTTCACTTCGCGCATAGGGCATGGCGCGTGATTCTACAGAGGTGCCATGGCGCGTCCGTTGGGGCTCTTTTGACTATTATCGTTTCTGACCTCACCAGGGATGGGACTAATGACCAATGACCAATGACCAATGACATTAAGACTTCTTGCGATCGCCTTCGAGGAAAAGCTTATAGCCAATAAAGCCAATAACGCCGACAATCATGATCGTCGCGATCGCAGCACTAACCCGCACAATCAGAACAGTCGCCACGACAAAGACTAAGAACTTACCGAACATCACCAGCTTCCTCCCCCACCGTTGCAGCTTTCCTTCCGGTTGCTCATGCTTAACGGTTTGGTAGAGAGGAGGTGGATTAATTTCCGCTTCCAGTTCGCGCAGCCGGAGTTCTCGCTCGCGTTGGATCAGGTCGTGTTCCCGGCGCTGAAGCTCCCGGTCTTCATTATTGGGAGAAGTCATCTCAGTTCATCCTAGTCGGAGAATTAATTATGATAAGTTATGGAAAGGTTAAAGAAACTTGGCACTTTAGTGAGTCGTTTTCACCATAAATTTTCTCTTACTTTAACCTTAGAGCCTCAGCATCTGCTAGATCCCGTTAAAAAACTTTAGGGCAAACCCCCTCAGATCCCAGACGTAGCATGCTACGTCTCTACACCGCTCCCCCTGCATTATTCGTGTTGGGTTGGCTGATGTTGAGCATCAACCAGAGTTTCTTTAGATTGATCGAGTAAACCCTTACCAGAAGACGTGCGCTTTTTGGCATTAGTTGACGAGTCTACATGAGTGATGTCGTCATGCAGATGAATCTGAATTTTTGGCCCGGAACTCGCCAGACGAATAATCATCCCATCCACAACCGACATTTGGGTAAAGCGTTTCCCATCGATATAGGTTCCGTTAGCACCTAAGCTGATAATTCGCCAAATTGAACCATTTCGTCGCAGTTCAACATGGTGACGTGAAACGACGGCGCTGTATAAAATGACATCATTATCCGTAGACCGCCCAATCCGAATCACTGATTCCGACTTAAACGGCCAACTTTGAACAGGTACAGACTGGAGAGGATGCAGCAGGGTCAGAGTAATCACCGGTGTTACATCATTCAAAAACGTGGGTCCTTACAACTGAATACTTCTAGAGCTTTCCATAAATCTAGGAACTGGATTTGGGCAAGAGCTATTCTCTGCTGAGAAAGTTTTTACTCTTGGTTACAGGATAAAGGAATGCTCGGCAAGTAGTTTACCAACAAAGACTGCCATAATCACACCTTTTAATTTCAGGCTACCACTGGTTGACATCCTCCCTCAGCTTCAGCGAATAGGCAAGGGACTTAGGACAATTGGAACAAAAACGTGACCAGATCGCCTTTGCCTAGGCTAATGCGATCGCCTGTGCGTAAGCGATGACGATCGCCACTCGGTAAAGGGGTATGGTTAACATAAGTCCCATTAGCGCTGCCCACATCTTCAAGATAATAGGTATCTCCCTCGACACGAATATCCGCATGAACTCTGCTTACAATCTCAGAATTAGGAAAACCCGACACATCAACGTCAGGGGGAATCTGATCGTTAGGTTTACCGATATGAATCACCCGGATATGGGAGGGTAATTCAATCTTGCTCTGGGTTTGTAGGTGCAGCAGATAAACCGACTGCACCTGTAATTGGGTTTTAGCACTACCCGGAGTTGGAGTCGCTACAGGGGGCGGGGGTGGGGCTGTTTGCTCCTCAGGTAGGGTTGTCTTTTCTTCTGTTGTCGTCCCAGGTTGACTAACCAGGGTAGCTGGTAGCTCAATACCGGGATCAGGTGGCGGGTCAGGCGTGAGGGATTGGGAACTCATTGAGAGAGGTTCAGGTTCAATTAGAGGGTCAGGGGGGTCTAAATCGGGTACATCGGGAGCCGACATCGGAGCTGATGTTGCGGGGCTTGCCGTTGAGCCACTGGCTTTTAGGTTAAACCCACATTGACCGCAGAAGCTAGCGTCTGTTTGAACTGTTGTACCACAGTTGGGACAACTCATAGTTGCGGGTAAGGGAGTATAGCAGGCTTCGCATTGAGTCGCACCGTCTGGATTTTGGTGATTGCAGTTAGGGCAAACAATCATAAGCCATTCAAAATTTACGCATTCAAAATTACCAACAAAAGCGGTTTAATAAGCAGACGTGCCATGGCGCGTCTCTACGTTGAGGGCAAAACCGCTGAAAACCTCCGGGTAAGCATGAGCCTTACTCCTTCATCAAAGCACAGTTAACCGTTCTACTTTAATAACTTGTTACATCAGCTCGCTAGCTCTGTCTGCGTTTCACCCCTTGACCCGCAAGCTCATCTAAAAGCCACCACAATTCACCTTGAGGCTGAATGAACCGCGCCGGATAGGTCAAGGGGTCAGCCTGATCAGCAAAGATTTGAGCCAGCGCGGGCTGCTTTCCCGCCCCCGCCACGAGAAACATTACACAATGGGCTTGGTTAATCAAGGGTACAGTAAAAGTAATCCGAGGTTGACCATCTTTATTGCCCACAGTAACCCGGCGATCGCAAACCTGTAGGGCTTGGGTATGAGGAAACAGGGACGCCGTATGGGCGTCGTCACCAATGCCCAATAAAATCACATCAAATTCGGGAAACTCACCTGCTGCTAAGCCAAAGAACTCCCCCAATTGAGCATCGTGCTTGGAGGCGTCTGCTTCGGGAGACTCACCATCTGTGGGTATGGGGTGAATATTCGTGGGTAAGATATCGACGTGATCCAACCAAGCCTGACGTGCCATCTTTTGATTGCTATCCGGGTGATCTGCCGGAACATAGCGTTCATCGCCCCAAAAGATATGCAGTTTATCCCAGGGTAGATTCTGAGTGGCTAGGGCTTCATAGAGCGGCTTGGGTGTACCTCCCCCCGCTAAAGCCAGGGTACAGCGACCTGAGCGTTGGATTGCCTCTTGTATCTTGGTCAGGACAACATCACGCGATCGCTCAATCAGCGCCGCCTTATCGGGCAAAACTTCCACAATTTTTGTCACGAATCTGTGATCCTCCTCAAAACGTTACTGCGATACCCATGCCAGTTTAGAACTATCCTCAAATATGTAGGAAAACAACGAGGTGTCTACAGTGGTGAAGTAGATCACAGGGGAACCGCTCAAACTTGTCCCAACTGTCGCGTCGAGTTAAAAAAGGAACTCGATTTGCCCTAGGAGGATTTCACTATGAGCAAGTCCCTCTACCTAAGTGAACCCTAATTTTTCCATACTGTATCGGGTACACTCTCTTCTAGGGTAAGCAAAAAAGTACATGGAAACCAGCTTGCCCAGTAAAGTAGAAAGTGAACCATAACAGTCGTCTGAGGCATGAAAAGTAGTACGATGTATTCTTCGTTCGCGGGTTTGGCACTTAAGATAGTCGGGCTGATCATGATCCTATCGTCCCTGTTGGATTATCTGGTGCTGATTATTCCCTCTCCTGGGGTTAGCCCCCTTGAGAGTTCATGGCAGCTTAATTTAACCACCCAACTGGTTGATCGGGGTGTTATCCCGATGGTGGGAATTGCTTTTTTGGTGGCGGGATATTGGATCAGCAATAACAGTGGTGGCTCATTACCTGAGCGAAAATCGTCAATAAGCGACTTGAGATTCTGGGCATTTTTACTCTCCAGCCTATTGGGATTACTCTTTCTGTTGCTTGTCCCCTTGCACTTTAACAATGTCCGCATCCAAAGCAATCAAGCGCTCGAACAGATTGGTGAGCAAGCCCAGCAAGCTGAAACCCAACTGGAAACTCAAGTTGATCAAATTGGCGCTCTGCTTCAAGATCCACAACAGCTCGAACGACTAGACCAAGCTATTGAAAGCGGTCAAGCCCAAGGAGAGCAACTCGCGCGACTCCAGGCTCTGCGAGAACAATTGATAGCTCTTAGACAAGATCCCGACGCGATCGCTCAAAGAACTGAGCAAGCTCAGACTCAAATCCGGGGTCGTAAACAAGAACTTGAGCAACGCGCCCGAGTTGAGGCTTTGAAAACAGGTATCCGCATCGGTTTAAGCAGCTTACTCCTAGCCATTGGCTACAGCATTATTGGCTGGATGGGATTGCGTAACTTGGGCAGTTAATCTGTAATTCATTGCTATGGGAGCAAAAGGTGGAACGGTTTGATAACAGTCTCCAAATTGTCAGTTTATACAGATTTGCGATTCAATAGAAGATACAGAGAAACACCCTAATCACCCCTTCGGAAATAACGAATAACCTCTATTCGACCCAATTGCCAACTGCTGCAGGTAATCCCCAGTTCGGCTTGTCTGTGCCATCGGTGACGACTGGCATTAAAGCGGATTGGGGTTCTCAATTTGAGAGAAGCTTTTTAGTGGGACTCATGTTTTTACAACCTTTGACATGTTCTCGATTTATATCCTGACCTACAACGAACAACGAGATATTGAAGAGTGCATTAACTCAGCGCTGCTGTGTGATGACATAATTGTGGTGGATTCGTGTAGTAGCGATCGCACCATAGAACTTGCCCAACGCTATCCCGTGCGAGTTGTACCTCATGCTTTTGAAAGTCACGGGCGTCAGCGCACTTGGATGCTGGAACACATCCCTACCAAGTACGAATGGGCTTACATCCTAGAAGCGGATGAACGGATGACCCCAGCCCTATTTGCTGAATGCCTAGAAGCCATAAAGAACAACGATTACGTGGGATATTATGTTGCCGAACGAGTCATGTTCATGAATCAATGGATTCGTCACTGTACTCAGTATCCCCGTTACCAACTCCGTTTACTGCGAAAAGGTCACGTCTGGTTTACCGATTATGGTCATAGCGAACGGGAAGTCTGTAATGGAGCGACAGGATTCTTGAAACAAACCTACCCGCACTATACCTGTAGTAAGGGATTTACTCGCTGGATTGAAAAACACAACCGCTATTCCACCGATGAAGCCCGGGAAACCTTAAGCCAGCTTGAACAAGGCACTGTCAACTGGGGGGCTTTATTGCTGGGGCGATCAGAAGTGGAACGGCGTCATGCCCTCAAAGATCTGTCTCTACGGTTGCCCTTTCGTCCATTGTTACGCTTTTTCTATATGTACCTTTTCCTGGGAGGCTTTCTGGATGGACGCGCTGGCTTTACCTGGTGTACCTTACAGGCATTTTACGAATATCTAATTACCCTCAAGGTTTGGGAACTCAAGCAGCAACAACTGCCCTAACTTGATACCATCGACTCCCAACTCTCTTTCTGAAGACCGACGGCTAGAGATGGATTAATACATTCTGTATTGATACACCTTAAACCAGCACTTAAGTCTTTCTCTGATAAAATGTAAGGTGTGATACAAGTTTTTTAACAAAGTTAAACCGTTCCGAAAAACCTATGCAGATCTAGTCAGAGCTAGGCATATCTGTACACAGTCGGAACGTGCAGACTAAGACTCATCGCAGTCTACGTTAGACAGGTCACGACACCTTGATATGAACGCCAGCATCATGCTCTGTCGAATTCAGTTAAGCAATCAGTGAACAGGTTTATAGCTGTAGTGCTGAATTCGTCAAAAGCCCGTCTAACATTGTCGAGGCAAACTTTACTTAACAATAAGGTTGACAGAAGATGTCAAATTACGCTTT
>NZ_JAVKEW010000004.1:0-2550 GCF_040226375.1 Coleofasciculus sp. G2-EDA-02
TATTTTTTCAATATGACAAGAGATCGGTTGAAACCCACGCTACATCAAGGTTTCAGTGATTGTACCCATGTAGGGCGGCTCAAAAATCGCGGAAAGCCGCACAGTGAGGCAGTTTTGATTTTTTTGCTGGGGGAACTTCAGTTTAAATCCGTCTTAGCTTCTACCAAATTTATATCTTAAGTTAGTAACAATTTATATAACTCAGATGTTAGTCTGGCATTTGAGGATCTGCGGTTTACTGACGCTCCAACGGGAGCATGTCACCTTTGTCGGTTGGGCCCTTGGAACGAAACCCAACGCCATCGTTAGCCTGTTGGGTAACGCTATCGCTCTACCCAACCTACGAGAACATTTTGTGCAAAACTGACATGCTCCCCGCTCCAACCTTTATCTCTCAAGTTTTAGTTTGAATAGCCTGAAAGATATGAGCATTAGCTAAATTATTTAATTGTATCTTAGGATCACAATCATGAATGAATTAAAATGCAGCTCAGGTATTTTACAAGATAATCAAATCATAAAAATACTTTTAGTTGAGGATAATGTTGTTGAAGCAGAATTGCTAAAAGAATTGTTTTTACAGATCAACACAACTCAATTTGTTCTAACTCACGCTCAGCGCTTAAGCCATGGTTTAAAATATTTGATAGAGTTTACCTTTGACATTATTTTATTAGATTTGTCTCTGCCGGATAGTCAAGGATTAAATACTGTTGTTAAAGTCAAAGCACAAGCGCCAACTACTCCTATTGTTGTGTTAACCTCTCTCAACGATCAAAAGATGGCGATTGAGGTCGTTCGTAAAGGCGCCCAAGATTATTTAGTTAAGGGACAGTTTGCTGGGGAAGGCTTGGTACGTGCCATACGCTACGCTATTGAACGTGAGCGCGATCGCGAGGCAATTCGACAGCAGGCTAAACGAGAGCGGATCTTAGAGCGCATGGTTGAGCAGATCCGACGCTCATTGGATCTCGAAGAAATTTTGCATACCACTGTAACCCAAGTCCGTCAATTCCTGAAAACGGATCGTGTTCTCATCTATCGCTATCAGGCAGAAAAATCCCAAACTTTGCTTTTAGAAGCGGCTGATTATAGTGATGGTTATCCGGATATTGCGGCAATTAATGAACTTCTGAATTTACAAAAAAAAATGTCTATAAATGATAATTTTATTCAATTAAGCAATAATAGGATAGAATCTAACCTAGAGCCAAAATCGTTCGCCTTTCATGATCAATCTGTTCTTGCTATACCAATTAGAAACAGTGAGTCTGACCTGAAAAATCCTCAATCTATTTACCATCGATTATGGGGTGTAATAATAGCTCATCATTGCAGCCAGTCTCGTCAATGGGCAACTTGGGAAATTGATTGTTTAAACCAGTTAGTAAAACAGGTGGCTATTGCCATTCAACAGTCAGAACTTTATCAAAAGGTAAAAACAGATAACCAACACCTACAGCAACTCGTCAAAATAGATAGTTTAACCCAAATTGCCAATCGCCGTAGATTCGATCAAGTCTTAGCCGACGAATTACTCAATTCTCGACGTAACTTAAATCCGCTATCCTTGATCTTGTGTGATATTGACTTTTTTAAAGCCTACAACGATACCTATGGTCATTTAGTTGGGGATGATTGTTTAAAGCAAGTTGCTGAAGCGATATGCCAAGGGGCTCAACGACCGACTGATTTAGTTGCTCGCTATGGGGGTGAAGAATTTGCCGTGATTCTCCCCAATACAGATAATGCAGGCGCTTTTGTCGTTGCTCAAAAAATCCGTTACCAAATGGATAAACTCAAGCGTCCCCATGCCAAATCTCCCATTCATCCTTGGGTAACGCTCAGTTTAGGAATCGCCACGACGACTGCATCGGGTCAACTATCACCCACTGAGTTAGTCGAAAAAGCAGATCGCGCTCTCTACAAAGCTAAAGCCTTAGGACGCGATCGCATTTTCTCAGCTAACTCTGACCCTGATTGGTGATTGGTAATGGGTGCTTGACTTCTCCCCCGGTTAAAACGCGGGGGATTCTAAGCAGATACTTTGGGACGGGCTGAAGCCGCGTCTGGTCGTTTTATCTTTTTAGAGTTCCAGAGGAAGACTCTGGATGGCGCAGTCAAAAACGCCCTACTGACCTTGGCTAGATCAAGACCTAGCTGTATCTCTACTTTGCGGAGAATGTTAGCCGCACCATTAGCATCGGCGTTGATGAATTCTCCATTTTTTGTGCGATACATTCCACGATGAACTCGTTTCCCACTTGACTTCCACCCTTCCGGCTTGTCGCCGAATACAGGTAGAAAATCCTTGTCCAGAAAACTAGCCTTCGATGTATAGCTTTCTTCAGTTTCTATAAACTGAATTCCATATTGTTCGCACAATTGTCGGATTCTTTCTTTAAGACGAGTGGTAGGAATTTGAACAAATTCCTGATTATTCTTTTTGCCTAGCTCAATCCCATTCTTGTTGCCTTGATTCCACCCGAAAACAATAGTTCCAATCCGGCAATTTAAGCAGTGATTGACAACAATTCTTGCTGCCTTATT
>NZ_JAVKEW010000005.1:0-16293 GCF_040226375.1 Coleofasciculus sp. G2-EDA-02
CCATTACCCGCCCCTACAATTGTCCCATTACCCGCCCCTACAATTGTCCCATTACCCGCCCCTACAATTGTCCCATTACCCGCCCCTACAATTGTCCCATTACCCGCCCCTACAATTGTCCCATTACCCGACCCTACAATTGTCCCATTACCCGCCCCTACAAATGACATAAGACAATTTAACGCCGTCTCCTTCCCGTCGAACGCTGACGGCTGCCAGAACTGCTACCAAAACCACCGGAACGATTCCTGCGCGTCGAATCAGATTTATTAGAAGGGCGCAAATCACTAGACCCGAAACCTGAACCTGTCGCCCGATTACCTGTTTGGCGATTTTTGTCAGCCGTTGCAGATGTATCAGATGAGCGTCTTAATTGACCTGTACTGCGGAAGGCTTGACGATTTTTTACCGCAGGTGGTGGTTGATTATGACGGGCTTGATATCGGTCTACCGCTTGGGAGTAGGTGCTTCCATATCCACCATATCCAGTCATTATCCCACCCGGTTGATAAACAGGGGGTACATAATAGCTGGGTCGAAATAATAAACTCCCCAAGGCTTGACCCGCCATAGCGCCTGCAAATGGTGTCCAGAAACTGGATTCCCGCCGCACAATTACGGTTTCCGGTTGACCCGTTTGAGTATTCGTTTGGGTTTCGGTAACGTTATGGACATATTCAATCCGAAAGTCCTCACTCAAGTACATATCGGCTTGACCATTTTCGATCTGCAAATAAGCCTTTTTACCCGCCGCTATTTCCTCATCGGTTAGACGGGCTAATCGCAAATCTGGACTACGAAAAACAGGGGGTGTACCGGCTGGCGTATTCAGCAACATCAGGTTATATTCACCACTGACATCATCGTAAGTGGCTTGTTGAACCGGATATTTCCCATTACTAAACTGCTGGGCATTTGAGGTAACATTGACCGTCTGATTTGGAGTTTTGGTGACGGAATCAGAACCACAAGCTAGGGTGGTTAGACACAATGACAAAGACATGAAAATGATGATAAATTTTCGCAGCATATCAGAAAATTATTGAATTGGGTGATTCATTGGCAACTGTGAACAGATTAATCTGAAATAATAGTATCATTGGTGGTACTATTACACCTTAGCGTAATTACCCCAGTTGATTAGATATTCCGGAAAAGTCATTGAGCCTTTGATTCAGCTCATCCCAGGGGCTGATAAAATAACAGAATGCAACAGATTACAGGGACAACTAAACTCTTGGGCGTAATTGGTCATCCGGTGGAGCATTCTCTATCACCAATTATGCACAATCGCGCGATCGCACAGTTGGGTGTGGATTATGTCTATCTCCCTCTACCTGTTAAACCGGAGGATTTAGATGTCGCCGTGGCGGGGTTTGCGGCGATGGGTTTGCAAGGCTTTAATATCACGATTCCCCATAAGCAAGCCATTATTCCCCTGTTATCGGAGGTATCTGATATCGCCCAACTGGTGGGTGCGGTGAACACCGTTTGGCGTACTGATCAAGGCTGGAGTGGGACGAATACTGATGTCTTAGGGTTTATCGCACCCCTGAACCAATATAAGCGAGATTGGCATCAAACCAAGGCGGTAGTATTAGGCTATGGCGGTGCAGCACGCGCTGTTGTCGTGGGTTGTATGCAGTTGGGTTGTCCTGAGATTTGGGTTGTAGGTCGTAATCCTTATAAGTTAAGTCAGTTTCAGCAAAGTTGGACAGATACTCCCTTGTCTAAGATTCTACAGGCTTATCCCTGGGAGGAAATGCCACAATTACTACAACAAGCCGATTTACTGGTGAATACAACGCCTGTGGGGATGTATCCTCATGTCGAGCAATCTCCTGTAGATGAACAGACAATGCAAGGATTGCCCAAAGGCGCGATCGCGTATGATTTAATTTACACCCCAAATCCCACAAAATTTCTACAACAAGCCAAACACCAAGGCGCGATTCCCATTGACGGCTTAGAAATGTTAGTGCAACAAGGTGCTGCCGCCTTAGAAATTTGGTTAAAACAAACACCACCCGTTGAGATCATGCGAGAATCCCTGCAACAAATTTTTTCCTCGTAGGGGTGAAGCATTTGGGAAATTAACTGTTGACACCAACGGCAAACGCCTCTACCCAAATGCTTCACCCAATCCCCAGAATTAACGTTTTTTCTGATTTTATCCTTAATTAAATTAAAGGCGGTTAAGCCAGGGGGGATGATGGTTGTCAAGGGGAAGGGTTTCTATCATGATCGATTAATTAAAGGCTTAATTTTTTCAGCAACTGCTGATGCGCCAGCTTGTTTTTCCGGTTGGCGAGTATACCAATAAGCCCAAGCTATTAACACGGCTTGAAAAGGTAGCCTAATCCAATAAAATAATTGACTGTGGGGAATACCTTCAATCTTGATGTTATGCAGTGTCATGTAGATATTGGCAGGAAACACCGCAATAAACAGAGAAATCAGTCCCCAGGCGGCGGCGACGCTGACGAATGGAATCATTAAACCAATACCGCCGAGAATCTCGAAGAACCCGCTCACATAGACAGACGTCAAGGGGGGAAAGGGTGGGGGAACGATGCGGGCATATTGTTCTGGTTTCAGGAAATGGGTGATACCGACGATGATGGTACATACAGCAAAAACACCCCGAAGGATTTCTTTGCGGCGATAACTGTTGTCAGGTGATTGAGACATAGGGAATATAGGAAACTCACGCTCACAGGATAGAGGCTGAGTCGCGATCGCGCGTCTATCGGGAGTTAGCTCTTAAACTGCTCGATAACCAGTAGCAGCGATTTCAATCGCCTCCTCAAAAGCTTAGTTTCATGGTATAGTGGTCAGGGTTACTGGGTTATTTAAAGGAGGCAGAGCCTCCCCAAGAGCATTCCCAGGCAAAGCCTAGGAACGAGCCTTAAACCGGCACCACGGCTTGCTGATACACCTGTTGTGTCACCTGAACTAACCGTTGCATGGCGGTTTCTAATTCGCGATCGCTGGCGGTGAGACTAATCCGAATGCACTGATGTTTGTGTTCCCACTCTTCCCGTAATCCAGGAAAAAAGGTGTTTCCGGGAACCACGATTACCCCCACCTGCTTTAAGTGTTGATAAAAGTCCCAATCGGTTATCGGTAAATCTTTTAACCACAACCAGGCAAAAATTGCGCCTTCACCTCTATGTAAAAACCAAGGTAACTCCTTGGGCATAAATTGGTTCAACGCTGTTTCTAAGACGGCAAACTTTTGCTGATAATAAGGACGAATTACATTAACAGAAATCTCAGCCAATGCGCCAGAATTAATCGCCCGTGCTGCGATCGCTTGTCCGTAACGGGAGGAATGGATGCACAGATTCGTCTGGAAGGATTCCAAAATACCAATCATATCCGGATCACCAATGGCGACGCCAATTCGTTCTCCGGGTAATCCGGCTTTGGATAAACTCAGGCAATGGATAATATTATCACCAAAAATTGGTGTCATTTCGGTAAAATTTAATGCCGGAAATGGCGGCGCATAAGCGGAGTCAATGAACACCGGCACATGATCAGGTGCGGCGAGTTCGGCAATTTTTCCCACTTCGTTATCACTGAGAACGTTACCTGTGGGATTACAGGGACGAGAAAATATTACACATCCTGTCGTTTGGTTAATTTTCAATTGGCTGAAGTCGGGACGATATTTATAGCGATGCGCCGCTTCATCAATATCCAGGCTGGGTTTGTAGGCAATTACCGCTTCTGGGGTTAAGCTGACGCCACCATACCCGGTATAATCGGGACTCAGGGGGAGAACAATTTGTTTTAACTCACCGGCTTGGGTATAACCGCCAAAGGCATTCGCCCCATAGAAGTAAATGGATTGAGAACCGGGAGTAATTAAGATATTACGTTCAGTTAGGCTTAACCCATAACGCTGATTGAAATCCCGTGCGATCGCGTCAATCAATGGCTGGTATCCTTGAGATGACCCATAGCGGCAAACCACTTCACCGTATTCGGGACTTGCCAAGAGTTGGGCGGTACAGTCTCGCCACAATTGTTCCACCTCTGGCAAAATTACCGGATTTCCCGCACTGAGATTAATAAAATCTTGTCCCTGACCTGCTCGTAACGTTTCAATGATATCTTTCATAATAGCCCGGACGCCCGTCAGGTTGGACATCTGAGTGCCGAATTGAGTTAGAGACAGTTCTATCATGGGCGATCGCACTCGTTACAGAGGTTAACTTACTTTGCCGCGAATTGAATCAAATTTGCTGATTCGCTGGGGACTGTACTTATTTAACCGCAAATTGCACAACTCGACTCCCCCCATTCCCCATCCTTTTCTCAACTTGAAAGCTTACTATAGGTAAGGTAAACGCATAGACTGGGAGAACAACCACGGTTTACACACGCCCCCTAGCTCGACTGATCGAGCAACTACAACGCTTACCTGGAGTAGGTCCCAAGACTGCTCAACGATTGGCATTACATATTATTAAGCGCTCAGAGGATGAAGTCAAAGCCCTGGCGCAGGCTTTAATTGAGGCGAAAAAGCAGATTGGCTTGTGTCAGGTTTGCTTTCACCTGTCGGCTGAATCCGTTTGTGATATCTGTCGTAATCCGAATCGGGATAAAACAACGCTTTGTGTGGTGGCGGATTCCCGTGATGTGATTGCGTTGGAGAAAACACGGGAATATCGGGGAAATTATCATGTTCTCGGTGGGGTGATTTCTCCCATGGATGGAATTGGACCCGAACAATTGCACGTTGAACAACTGGTGCGCCGCGTTAGCCAGCAGAAGATTCAAGAGGTGATTTTAGCGATTAGTCCGAGTGTGGAAGGGGAAACGACGACGCTGTATGTTGGTCAACTATTGAAACCATTTACTAAGGTGACTCGAATTGCCTTTGGTTTACCCATGGGTGGGGATTTGGAATATGCTGATGAGGTGACGTTAGCACGAGCGTTGGAAGGGCGGCGGGAGTTGGATTAATTGGTGAGGGAACTCTTAACAGGGAACGGGGAACGGGGAAAAGGGAAAAGCGCACGTTGGTAAAGGGCGCACATCAGTTATTGGTGTTAACTTAAGCTCAAAAAGAAAGCAAGCCCTACCTAGAAAGTAGGATATGCCACTTAAGGGTGAGATGAACAGACGTTTAACTAATGAGGAGTTTGAGGAGCTATAAGTCCCACTCCATAATCTCTGACGCAAGCGTTGGGATGCCTTCACTCCTCAAGTCAATTGAGGGGGTTCGATACCCCTGAACTCGACATTTACCACTTGAAATAGATGTGGTAGAATCTAATTATGCTTCTCAACTACACCTACCGAATCAAGCCCGACCAACAACAAACCCAACTCCTCGATGAGTGGTTGGAAACGTTGCGGGTGTCCTACAACTACGCATTGCGGGAACTCAAGGATTGGATGGCTTCTAGAAAGTGTCCAATAGATAGGTGTAGTTTGGAGTCTGAGTACATTATGAGTGCAAATTATCCCTTTCCCAGTTACCACCAACAACAAAACAATTTGCCTAAAGCTAAGCAGGAATTTCCGCGACTCAAATCAGTTCCTTCCCAAGTTTTGCAAACCAACATCAGAAGGTTGCATGATGCTTGGGACTTCTTTAGACAAAGAGGGTATGGTTTCCCTCGCTTCAAGAAAGTGGGACAAGTGAAGTCGCTGCTATTCCCGCAATTCAAGACTAACCCAATCACAGGCTGGCAGATCCAACTCCCGAAGTTAGGGAAGGTGGAAATTAACTTGCATCGACCTGTTCCTGATGGCTTTATAGTTAAACAAGTACGGGTTGTTAAAAAGGCAATGGGATGGTTTGTTGTGATCACTTTGTACTCAGACATTGAGATTCCAAAACCCTTCCCTCATGGTCATGCTATTGGGGTTGATGTGGGACTGCTCTGTTACCTGGCAACCAGTGACGGCTTTGTTGAGCCTGGGCGCAAATTCTTCAAAACCGAGCACCGTCGGCTGAAAGTGCTACAACGTCGGTTGGCAAAGAAACAAAAGCGCTCTAAAAATTATGATCAAGCCAGGAGAAAGGTAGAGAAACAGCATAACCACATTGCTTTCAAGCGAAAGGATTATCAATTTAAGCTTGCCCATAAACTCTGTGCTATGGCGGATACTATCTTTGTTGAAGACATTGATTTCCGCACTATGGCAAAGGGCTTTTTAGGTAAGCATACGATTGATGCAGGGTTTGGGCAGTTTCGCTCTATCCTCAAGTTTGTTGGCAACAAACGAGGGGTATTTGTTGGAGAAGTAGACCATCGGGGAACTTCTCAGACTTGCCCGAATTGCCGAATCACGGTCAAAAAGGAACTCTCAGACCGAATTCATTACTGTCCTGAGTGCCATTATGAAGTAGATCGTGATGTGGCTGCTGCTCAAGAAATCTGTAATCGTGGAATAGAAACGTATCCAGGGACTCTGGAGAAGCAAGAAATTGGCTCTCAAGTCGAGGTGTCGGGGGTTATGTGCCTAGATAACTGGCGTAGGGGAGCAATGCCCAATTGTGAGGTTGGGAAGCCGACGATGTAATCTTTGATTCATCGTCGGAGGATGTCACGGGTTTGCTGTTCCCGTTCTCCCACCACCGTCGCTACCGTACCCCCCAGACAGCTAAAAAACAAAGCAGCACCTGCCAACGTCGAGGGGGCGGCATTCTCAAAGGCTGGCGCCATCGACAATTGGGCGCGTTCTGCCAAAATATAACCATTGAGTAATAATACTGAAATGGGGAAAATCCCCCAAAACACCAAACTGCGGCGTCTTCGCCCCAGTTCAATTAAAATACGCTGGGCTACAGCAAATGTTTCATGGCAATAGTTCATTTGAATTTTCTGTCGGGGCGGGTTTCACTATTATTGTTTCTTGCCTCACCCAGATGCAACTCGCGCCCGCCCCATTCCATGTTCTCTGTTCCCTGTTTCTTAAACAATGACCAATGACAAATTAAACTCTCTTTACCTTTCCCGACGCACCGCCCTGAAACTCATCGGCGTCGCCGGGGTGGGTAGTGTCATCGGATATTCTCGCTGGGCAAAACCTCAACCGACGATTATTCAGCTAGATACCCTAGATTTGCCCCGAAACCTGACTAACTCTAAGTCTGTGGTAGTTGTGGGTGCAGGATTGGCGGGGCTTAGTTGTGCTTATGAGTTGAGTCAACGGGGTTTTGAGGTAACCTTATTAGAGCGATCGCCTCAACTCGGAGGTAAGATTGCTAGTTGGCAGATTCAGGTGGGAGATCAATCCCTATGGATGGAACACGGGTTCCATGGCTTTTTCCCCCACTACTATAATTTGAATCGTTTGGTGGCTCAGTTGGATATCCAGGATCATTTCCGTTCCCTGGAATTTTATTCCGTGGTTTTCCGGGATAATCAGTATCAGCCGGAAGTCTTTCGCCCCAGCCGTTCAGCGTTTCCCTGGAATGTGGTAGATTTAGCGATCGCGTCTTCAAATCGCTGGCGTTGGGGAATTAATCTGACGAAGCTGAAACATTGGCAGGTTTTCCGGGAAATTGGTGGCTTCCAAATTCCCGATACTTTTCAGCGCCTCGATCAATTATCGGTTGCTGATTGGATAAAAGGTGAGTTTCCCCAAGGACTTTATGATCTGTATTTTTTACCCTTTGCTAAATCCAGTCTCAATGCACCGGATCGGTTAAGTGTGGGCGAATTAATGCAGTTTTTCCATTTTTATTTTTTTGGCAATCCGGAAGGATTGGCGTTTAATGGGACGCGCCAAGATATGGGTAGGAGTTTGGTTGAACCAATTGCCCAAGCCATTCAAAATAAGCAGGGAAAAATTGTCACTGAAGCAACGGTAAGTAACATTAATTGGCAAGATGGACAGATTCATTCTCTTAGTTATCAGCAGGGAACAGCTCAAACCCCTGTGCCGTTTTGGGTGAAGCGGAATCAAAATCAGGTAACTGATGAAATAGAAGCTAACATTGACTATTACGGCGCAGGGGATGCCATGTTTGCCTTATTTCCAGAAGAGAACCAAGCCATTTCTCTGACTTGTACCCATCAAGGCTGTACAGTACAACCCCAAGCTGATGGTCAGTTTCTCTGTCCTTGTCATGGGGCGGTTTATAATTCCCAAGGACAGGTAATTGCCGGACCTGCGAAACGGGATTTACCCCGGTTTAAACTGATGCAACGCCAGGAGGATGAAGTGCAACTGGTAGGAATTCCTAGTCCGGATTCACCCCAGATATCCACAGAAACCATTCAGGCAGATTATTATGTCTTTGCCACCGATGTTCCCGGTGTACAACATCTGTTTAAATTGGCACAAGGGGATGTGAATCAGCAGGTATTAACTCAGGTAGAAAAATTAGCCGTGGCTGATCCTTTTGCCGTTGCCAGATTTTGGTTTGATCAAGATTTTCCCTGGGAGCATAGTAATTTTACTTCCCTTTCTGGGTATCGTCTCACCGATAGTATTGCCCTGTATCACCGCATCCAAGATGATTATATTCAGTGGCATGAAAAAACTGGGGGAAGTGTGGTAGAATTACATGCTTATTGTTATAAGGAAGACGAGTTTCCCAATCAGCAGGTTCTGTTAACTACCTTTGAACAGGAAATCTATGAAATTGTGCCACAATTGCAAACGGCGACGATGTTACACCGAGAATTAGTGAATCAGAAAAACTTCTCCGGTTATCCGCCAGGTAGTTATCAGAAACGCCCAGAAACGGATTCGGGTGTGGCGAATCTCTTCTTTGCCGGGGATTGGGTAAAAATGCCCTTTCCCTGTGGCTTAATGGAACGGGCGGTGAGTAGTGGATTCCTGGCGGCTAATGGGATTATACACCGAGAAGGATTGCAACGGCGATCGCTGTTATCGGTGAATCCAGAGGGAATTTTTTCAATATGATTTGTCTTATGTCAGAAACCCTTGATACACCGTAGGGTGGGCAATGCCCACCATCCTTAAGTAGGAATCTCGCCAACGGTACAAGCAATTGTAGGGGCGGGTTTAGGAAATCAATGTTGAATCCTACCGATTAACGTATCAACAAAACCCGCCCTGATTTCCCAAATCACCTATCCCCAACGGAGAGGAACAAGCTATGATTAGAGGTGCGATCGCGAAATTAGGACTGATTACTTTATTCGCAGGAATCTCGCCAACAGTAAAGGCACAGGAATCTCCTCCATACATTCCCCAGACAGCAGCAGCCTTGGCGCTGCAAGCTGAGGTGCAAGAGTATTTAAATGCCGTCAATCTGGCGCAATTAAATTATTTTCTTAACTATTCTCAGTTTGCCACAACCTTAGCCGAATTAAATCTGGCTGGGTTCCAGGAAACAGAGAATTATCGTTATCTGATGCTACCTGCACAGAATCCACGTCAGGGTATGATTTTAATTGCCCAAGCGAAAAACCCGAGACTGAAAAGTTATGCGGGGGCGGCTTTTATTTTGTCGTTAGGTGAAATTATCAAAGGGATTGGTGGGATTTGTGAAACAAATTTGCCTTCAACGTCTCCGCCTGTGATTCCGACAGCGCCGACGTTTGCTTCAACGGGTATATTATGTCCCTTTGGTTCTCATGCGTTAACGGATTTTGATCGGGACACAATATTATAGTTATTGGTGAGATAGGGCGGGTTTTGTTGTTCCGTTATTTCAGCAATAGCTGACTTAAATTCCTAAACCCGCCCCGACAATGGCTAAACCCGCCCCGACAATGGCTAAATCTGCCCCGACAATGGTTAAATCTGCCCCTACAATTAAATTAAAATTACAATTTAATTATGATTTATGATGAAAAATATAGACGTTCGCCAACTCGATATTAATTTAAATCATTGGTATGTTGTCGCCCGCAGTGATGAAGTCAAATCTCAACCTCTAGGAGTAATCCTTTGGCATCAAGAGATTGTTATTTATCGAGATAGTACAGGTCAAATTCATGCCCTAGAAAACCGTTGTCCTCATCGAGAAGTTAAATTAAGTCACGGTAAAATTAAAGATGATTTGTTGGAATGCGTCTATCACGGATGGCAGTTTAAACCAACCGGAGACTGTGCATCTGTTCCTTATTTAGCTGATCATCAAAAACTGCCGAGTTGTAAAATTCGCGCCTATCCGGTGCAGGAAAAGGATGGGTTTATTTGGCTATTTCCAGGGGATAAGTCTGGGGAAATTCGACAACCGATGGCAATACCCGAGTGGGAGCATCTGAATTATATTGCCACAGTTTCCACGATTGACTGTAATGCCCATTATTCCTTTCTAATTGAAAATCTGATGGATATGTATCATGGGCATTTACATCAGGATTGGCAAGCTTGGGCTGCTCCGGTTTTGGCGGATATCGATGAAGATGAACATCGGGTGGATGCTCATTATCAGGCAAAAAGTTATTATAAAATTGATAAAATATGGTCGATTTCTCAGTTGTTTTTTCCGGCGCTACGCCGCTTGCACCCGGAACCGTTGGATGTGAGTTATGTTTATCCCCATTGGGTGTCAAGTTTGGGACAGGATTTTAAGATTTACTGTTTATTGTGCCCAGTGAATTTGCGGAAAACTCGTGCCTATTTGATTCATTTCACGTCGCTAAATGCATTTTGGCGGTTGCATAAGTTACCGATTTGGTTTCGGCGGTGGATTAAGGATAGTTTATTCGGTTCAGCACAGGGGTTGTTGGATGGATTGGTGTGTCAGGATGTGCAGATGATTGAGGAGGAACAACTGGCATATTTGGCGAATCCTGAACGAAAGGGGTATGAGTTAAATCGGGCGTTGGTGAGTGTGCAACGGCTGATGGGTAAGCAGAGTGAATTGTAGGGGCGGGTAATGGGATTTGATTTGGGTTGTTGATGATAAAGTTGGTGCAAAACCCGCCCGTGAATTGTCGGGGCGGGTTTAGGGATTGATATCATGTCCGGTTGAATACCCATAATTACGGTGATGGGAAGTAGGGGCTTGGTAACCAAGCCCGTACATTTTTAGTAGGGGTGATTTGCCGGACATCATATGATACCAAATCCGGGTTAGCTACCCCCGTTATAACCTAGTCCGCGCAGGCGGACTTTGTTTGTGTAGCAGCGATTTCAATCGCCGTGGAAAAAGGGGGTGATAAAGGCGGATTTGGTATGAATTGTGAATTTTGTTGATAATGTTTGTGACAAAACCCGCCCTTTCTTAAGGTTTAATGTATATTTTGCGTTGATGGTGTCGGCGTTACGATGATAGGGCTAAAGCCCTTACTACGAACTACGAACTTAAAGGTAGGGTGACGGTAAATGTTGTGCCGACGCCAACTTCACTCTCTACTTTAATTGTCCCGCCATGTAATTCGACGGCTTTTTGTACTATTGATAGCCCTAATCCTGTTCCGGATAAGTTGCTGACATTTCTCGCTCGATGGAAGGGGTCAAAGATGTGTGATAAGTCTTCTCTGGGAATGCCAATTCCTTGATCCTGAATCCGAAAGGATATATTATTACCCTCATAGGTCAAGGATAACTCTATGGTACTGTCTGGTAGGGAATAGTTAATCGCGTTGGATAATAAGTTGCCTAATATCTGATAGAGGAGTTTTTCATCCAGGCAAACGCTATGATTTCTCCTTTGACAGTTAAAGTGAATCGTTTTACGGCTACCTGCTATGACTTGATAGTCTTCCACCACATTTTGGCAGAATTGCTCTATGTCGATTAATGTGGGGCTTAATTCGAGTTTGTCGGCGCTGGCTTTACTAAAGACTAAGACATCATCGAGTATTTTAGTAATCCGCCGCACGGCTTTATCAGTTCGTTGTAGCAACTGATTGCATGTTTCTTCACTCAATCCATCGTGAGAACGGGCGAGGAGTTGCGCGGAAACGTAAATCATGTTTAGCGGCGTGCGGAATTCGTGGGAGACGGTTTGGATAAAGCGTGATTTGAGTTCGCTGAATTCTTTTTCTGCTTCTAATTCTTGGCGTAAGCTTTCTACCTGATGGCGATAACTCATGTCTCGAATTAACCAGCGCAATCCCACGATTTCAGATTGGGGGTTGAGAACAGCAGAGATGGAAATCTCCGCCGGAAAAGGTTCACTTTGGCGCGGTTGCAGGAATACTTCCCAGTCTCTGTACAGCAGAGTTGTGGAAAAGTCGGGGGGGGATAAATGGGTTAGTCGGTTTAATTGAGTGCGAAAGGTGGATTTGCTAATATCGGCAACAAAGACAGCGAGGGGTTTGCCGATTAGACGCCTCTGTTCTATATTCAGCAGGGTGGCAGCAGCGTGGTTGGCGTCTTGAATTGTACCGGATGCGGTGGTGATCACATAGCCGTCTGGGGCGAATTCAAATAATTCTTGATACCGTCGGCGTTCGTTTTCTGTGGTTTGATGCGCCGCTGCGAGTTCCTGATTCCGTTCTTGGATTTCTTCGACAGCAACTTGTAATTCCTCTAGGGTGGTTGATAATTCAGCAATAGTTTCAGTCAACTGAGTTGAGTATTGATCGGGTAAGATGTCAACTTCAGGTTGATTCTGTGCTAAGCGCTCTTGAGCTTTTTGAATATGATCCCGAATGGCTTCGGTTAATGTGTCTGAGGATACATTCAGTTTTTTTTTACTGATTGGTTACTATTCATTGTTTTCTCCATGACATCACTGGTGTCTAGGTTATCGAGATTTATCTGTGGTCAAGGCAGCATTTTATGTATGATTGCGTTTAAAAAGCAGTATTTATATTATATCTCATTTAAGCTGTACCCTTTAGTATTCTTCAATGCAGATGGAAAAAGGTTACAAATAACCTGGTAAGGTAGCAAAAAATGATTCCTGCTTAAATGAACGTGATATCAGAGCTTGAGTCAGAGGTCTATACAGGGACTTTAGTACCTTATTATAGTCATTTTCAAAATTATCAACTTTCGATTCTAGGACGATTGACGTTTGTCTGGCTATCTCAAAATAGTTGTACCACTATTTGTAGGGGCACGACTTGTCGTGCCCCTACAAGAAATTTTTTTAATTTCGGGGCGATAAGTTGAGGGTCAATGTCGTGCAAATGTCAATCTTACTCTGGACATAAATTGTGCCTTTGTGTAAATCTACAGTTTTTTTCCCGATCGCGAGTCCTAGTCCTGCCCCATTTATTGTACCCCTATCAGTTATCAGTTACCAGTTATCAGCACCATTGTAGAGACGCTTCAAAAGCGCGTCTCTACATAAATGATGTGTCCTAACAGCTATGGCGGTTGCTATATCAGTTATCAGTTATCGATCACTGTTCACTGTTGAGTTCAAATTCTACGGGATCACCGTGGGGTGAGTATTTCAGGGCGTTTGTGAGTAAGTTACTCAAAATTTGCCGCCGCAGTTTGGAGTCATTTATCATTAGTATCTGGGAATTCATCATTTAGACAGGGCGGGTTTAGTGACATTGGGGCGAGCAAAAAACGATAGTCGTGAAAGTGAGCCCCTACACACAGACGCGATGCCAGAAGCATCTCTACATTGCACCCCATCACCCCCTCATCCCTCTCCTTGATTCTCCAATTCTTCCATCAGTATAATCGTTCCGTATGATTGTTCTTCTTCTAATCCTTTCAAGCTTTGAAGCGTAACCCGACATTGAATGGACTGACCTCGGCGATTAATCGCAGCCACGGTTATTGTCTGGTGATTTTCCTCGCCCTGAAAACATTTACGGATAGGTTCGATCAACTGATCCACAGGTAAACCAATATCTAAACTCAGTAGGGATTTGTTTTGTACCTCGTCACTGCGTACTCCCCAAAGTTCATCGGCGTCTTGATTCCAACGGATAATATTAAATTCGCGGTCTACAATAATCACCCCAGTTTGGAAACTTTCCAGAATTGACGCTAAAAAGGAATTAGCTTGGTTGACTTCATCCGTCCGCAAGCGCAATTCTTCATTCATTGTCCGCCATTCTTCATTCGTAGACTCGAGTTCTTCATTCATTGTCTCCAGTTCTTCGTTCGTCGATTGCAGTTCCTCGTTAGTGGTTTCTAATTCCTGGTTGGTGCATTGCAGTTCCTCGTTGATTGTTTCTAATTCCTCATTAGTTGACTGAAGTTCCTCATTCGCCGTCTCCAGTTCTTGGGTGGACGTTTGATATTTATTTTGTAATTGGTTGTAGCTAGTGACATCATTAAAAGAAATACTCACTCCCAGCCACTGATTGTCATTGCCGTTTTCCTGTAAGGGGGTAATTTGCACATCCAAGTACTGAGTCTCATCTGACTGATTCTGCACCACATCGCTAATCGTAATCGATTTGCGATCGCGATAGACATCATCAATGAGGGACCGAAGTTCTAGGGGACGGTAGGAAAGTTCTAAATCCCGAAACAGTTTGCCAATATCTTGCCGTTTAATGTCAAACATCGACCGGGCGCTCACATTTGCCAAAACCAAGTAGCCATTTGCATCAACAATAACTTGAGCCATGGGTGAGGTGTTAAATGCCGCTTCTCGCAGGCGCACCCGGTCAGACACACGGCTCTTCGCCTCTTCATCCCCAGATGGGGAAAAAAGCAGCCGGCGATCGCTCAGCTTCTGCTTTGGCACTTTGGTAAAGATGCGGTGCTGTAAACTCAAGGGTCTAAACAGATTGCTATTGCTTAGCAGCATCTCCGCTTTGCCCAAAAATAGAGCGCCGTTTTCATTTAGGGCAAAGTGAAAACGTGCCAAAATATTTTTCTGGGTTTCCGCATTAAAGTACATCAGCGTGTTGCGGCAAATCAGCAAATCCAGTCGGGAAATTGGCGCATTTTGTACCAAATCATTACGACCAAAAATCACCATACGCCTTACCTCAGACCGGAAGACATAGTGATTGCCGACTTTTTCAAAATAGCGCTGTCGCTGTTCCTCGGGAATATCTTTTAAAGCTTTGGGTTCATACTTAGCACTACGGGCTTGATTTAAGGCTTCTTCATCGACATCCGTGGCATAGATTTTGACTCGCTGGCGAAATTGATCAAAACCCAAAATTTCTGCCAAAAGAATGGCGATAGAGTAGGCTTCTTGCCCAGAGGAACAACCAGAACTCCAGACGCGGATTTGGTCTTGTTCATCCTTTTCCTGCAACAGTTTCGGCAGGGTTTGCTCTTGCAAATAGTCCCAGGCGTCGGTATCCCGGAAAAATTTGGTAACGTTGATCAAAATCGTATTGAACAGCAGCTCAAATTCTTCGGGATTAACTTCTATGTAGTCCAGATAACCACCAAAATTATCGATGTTGTGGGACTGCATTCGCCGGGTTATCCGCCGCTTTAATGTAGAGCGTTTGTAGCCGGTAAAATCAAACCCGCGTGTTTCTTTTATGTATTCCAGTAGCGCTTCAAAAATTCTATTTTCTTCTTTTTCTTGGTCATTCGTCATTAGTTATTTGTCGTTGGGTATTACTGATTACTGATAAATATTAAAATATTCTAACCTCTGCCTTCTTTTACCAGTTGAATAAGTGTTGAGGCAATTTCCGATAGGGGTAAAATTAAATCAACCATCCCGGTGTCAATGGCAGAACTGGGCATACCAGAGTGTTCCGCCGTTTCTGGATCTTGACTAATCACCATACCGCCCATTTTCGCGATCGCCTGTACTCCTTGTTTGCCATCTTTCCCTGTCCCTGTCAACACTACAGCGATTGCCCGATCTCGATAACTTTTTGCCAGGGACTCAAACAGTAAATCTGCCGAGGGACGGACAAAATTAACGATAGGTGACTGAGTTAGGGAAAGGGTACCATCAGAGTTTACCAAAACATGATAATCTGGTTGGGCAATATAGACCTGTCCCGGAGTTAGCTTGTCTCCTTCCTCCGTCTGCTTAATCGGCAAAGAAATACGCCGGCGGAGTATCTCTGCCATTAGAGAAGGGTGAGTGCGGTCAAGATGCTGTAAGACTAGAACCGCCGCCGGAAAGTCAGTCGGTAGATCGGATAAAACTTGAGATAGCGCCTTTAGCCCTCCTGCGGATGCGGCGATGGCGATGACATCAAAGGCGGTATTGGCGAAGGCTGGCGGGGGATTGTTGGGTTGATCAACCTGGGGTTGTTGCATTTTATTAGAGGTAGCACCGAACTATAAGAGTTGACGCCTTTAGTCTATCGGTTTTGGCAATATCGGCGCGAGGTCAGGGGAGGGAATCGGAAACAGTGACCAAATAGGGGTTTGGTGACCAAATAGGGGTTTGGTGACCAAATAGGGGTTTGGTGACCAAATAGGGGTTTGGTGACCAAATAGGGGTTTGGTGACCAAATAGGGGTTTGGTGACCAAATAGGGGTTTGGTG
>NZ_JAVKEW010000006.1:0-30413 GCF_040226375.1 Coleofasciculus sp. G2-EDA-02
ATTGATAATTGACAATTGATTAATTTGGTCTAAGACCTCTTCGTTTACGAAGAAATTAAAAAAGATTTTCCTTAATTTCAATCCTCTTCTTTTAAGGAGAGGTCATTATCCATTGTTCATTATCCATTGTCAATTTGTGAAGTCTTATGTCTTATGTCTTACCCATCTCCCCTAGAAGGGCGGGTTTAGTCAAGTTATCAGTATGTCGTTAAATGTTATCTGTAAAACCCGCCCCTACACCCCATCTTTCTCATCTCCCTCATCTTCCCTATTTCCTAACAGGGAACCACCACATCATTACGTCCCAAGACTCGAAAATCTTCCTCATCCAAATCTACAGGTGTACCGCTGCGAATAAGTTCGACAAAATCCTCATTGGGAACCATAAAACATAATGCATATAAACGACCACAACCTGTATTTATAATTTCATGAATACCCGTTGGTGGGACTAATAAACTATCTCCTGCCCGAAATGGCACATTTTTGCCATCACAACGGGCAATTCCTTCCCCTTTGAGGATAAAAAACATTTCTACAGCAATTTGATGGCGATTGGGGGGAGTTTTTCCACCTTCCTCAAAAATCTCCACACAAACGGTCAATGATGCATCCGCGATCGCGGGATCGAAGATAATGGCTAAACGGTTACTATCTTGGGGACTAATGCGATAGGATTGGTAGTCCTTGGGGGATTTAATGACGGGAATCATACAACGGGATTCCATGGGTAGTTTCTCCTAAAATTGGTCATTGGTCATTCGTTTTTGATGCAAACCTTTGATAACTGATAACGCTCCCCATTTTCCTTGTCTCCTCTGCCCCTCCGCCTTTTTATTAAGCTTTTAAGGCTTTCAGAAGTAATTGTGAATCGCTGGTAAAGCCAAAACATTGATTAACATTGTAAATAGTGGCTTTAAAGCAGTAATCAGGAGACGTTGTTGCTGCACAATCTTTGAGCAAAACACAATCATACCCCAGAAAGTTGGCATCCTGTAATGTTGCCATGACACATTGGTCAATATTGACACCAGCAAAGAAAAGTGTGGTTTTGCCCATATTGCGTAAAATGCTGTCTAAGGGAGTGTCCCAGAAGCCACTCATACGATATTTATCAATGTAAATATCTTCGGGTTCGTGGTCTAATTCATCCACAATTGCTGCTGCCCAACTGTCTTTTATTAGCACTTTTGCCCCATTTTTGGGCAGAGGATCGCCGAGTCCAATTCCTGCACCTGTGGGGTTGTAAACATGGCGCAATCCAGCACTAATATTGAGTAAATCGGGACGGTTTCCCCAGTTCACCCAAATCACAGGGACATTAATATCTCGTAACTGGGGAAGCAAGGTTGTCAGGGGTTCAATTGGGGTTCGGGCGGGGGTTATGTCTACGCCAATATGGGCTAACCATCCATCGGGATGACAGAAGTCATTTTGCATGTCGATGACAAGGATGGCAGATTTGACTAAATCCAGGCGCAGGCTTTTGGTTTCTGTGGTGAGGGTAATGGGGGTAGGGGTTAGGGAGGGGCGAGTCAGATCCGCGATCGCATCATTCACTCCCCAAGCATTGGGGGCTACACCTAATGTCCGTAACGGTTGATTCATGGCAGTAATAATAGATATGTCAATAATTGTACTCAGGATTGCGCGGCTGACCAGAGATAAGCCAGAATGGAACGGTGCTATCGTTCAGGCATGACTGATGCGATCGCGCTTCGCCAGGGGACACACCCTTAAAGTGAATGGCACTGACTTTAGAGTTTGTAGTAAGCGCTGTCTTCGCTTCTGGCACGCTTCGTGCCTACTACGAACAAATTACTGATTTATCAAGTTTTATCCGTGAGTTTTACTATTGGAAACGTTTTAATCCCTATTGATCCGGACTATACAACTGTCGATGTGCAAATTGAGGCAGATCGGATTGCCACGATTGTGCCTCATTCCTCTGTTAATTCTGGGGAAAGCAATAATACAGTCGATGGCGAAAATAAATTGCTTTTACCCGGTTTCATTAATGCCCACACTCACTCCTCAGAGATGTGGCAACGGGGTATGATTCCGCCCTTACCTTTAGAACTGTGGCTTGCCCAACTTTATGAGTTTACGCCGTTAGAACCGGAACAGGTTTATTTAAGTGCGTTGGGGACAGCCGTGGAAACATTACTGTCTGGCGGGACAACGGTTGTTGATCATTTGGTATTAATTCCAGGGAAAGAAATAGAAACCGTTGCGGCGGCGGTTCGGGCTTATCAAGACATTGGGATTCGGGCATTTATTGGTCCGTTGATTCAAGATGAATCACTGTCGCAAGGGATTCCCGATGGGGAGGTAAAACGGGAACATGATCATTATCATCACTCAACCGAGGAAATCCTGGCATTTATGCAGGAGGTGGTACGGCGATTTCATCATCCTGAATCAGGAATCAATATTCTGGTTGCGCCAACGGGGATACAACTCTGTTCAGATGAACTGTTTGAGGGTTGCATTGAATTAAGCGATCGCGATAATTTATGTCGTCACGCCCATCTGTTGGAAACAAAAGCACAGCAGCAACTAGCACAAGAAAAATATGGCTGTAGTGCGGTGAGACATTTGCAAAAAATTGGCTATTTGAGTCGGCGCACGTCTTTGGCGCACTGTGTCTGGTTAGATGATGCGGATATTGGGATTTTAGCCCAAACGCGATCGACGGTGGTTCACAATCCCTTGAGTAATTTGCGCTTGGGGAGTGGGATTGCGCCAATTTTGAAATACCGTCAAGCGGGAGTTAATGTTACCTTTGGCTGTGATGGTGCAGCGAGTAATGATTCCCAGGATGTCTTAGAAGCAATTAAAATTGGTACATTATTGCACAATACCACGGATTTAGAGTATCGCCATTGGATTACCCCCCGTCAGGCGATTAAGATGGCATCATTAGGTGGGGCAAAGGGGCTGAATATAGCGGATGAGTTGGGTTCGTTGACAATTGGCAAAAAAGCTGATTTAGTATTATATGATTTAACCAATTTATCCCTACTACCGCGTACTGAGCCGATTGGCACACTGGTGTTAGGTCGTCCGACAAATGTGGTGGATACGGTTTTGGTGAATGGAGAACGAGTGGTTGCGGATGGAAAGGTTACCCGTATTGACGTAGATGAATTAAGGAAGGAATTATTTGAGCAAAGTCAGTGGATGAGTAGTCGCCTGTCTAAAACAGTTCAGCGGTTTGAGGCGCATTATCGTCAGGTGATGGGTTTAGAATGCTTGTAGTTGCGCTGTCTTCGCCATAAATGTTTGCTTTACCAATCTATTATTATATTTTTTAAACGCAGAGGAACGCAGAGGTTAACGCAGAGGAACGCAGAGGGGGTTTTATTGTTGGGGCGAAGAGTTTAGAGGGTGGGAGAAATAACTGGGAACGACGATATGATCACGGTTTACAGGGACATGATATAAAATCGGGTTAGAGTATATAAATTATACTATAAGCTTATAAAATATTGGGGGACTCTTCTGTTTCCTGTACCTTGTCTTTACAGACATTCACCGAAATTTAGAAAGCTTCCCCTGGAACGCCTCTGTTAAATTCTGCCTTCAGACTAAATGAATAACACAAAACTGGGATTAATCAGTGTATTTCTACTTTCTATCTCTAGCCCACCCATTCTAGCTCAGACAGAGGTATCCGAAACGGCGACTCCCTTAAAATTTACACCCCGCTTGGGAATTGGACATACGAGTTCCGGCGGTGGATTTGATGGATTTACCCGCCTAGAGGGATTTGTCCCCCTTTTGCAAAGTCCGGGTGAGAATCTGACGTTTCTGGAAGGGCGATTATTCCTGGATAATGATGATGCTAATTTTGGGGGTAATCTCACTCTGGGATATCGTACTTATAATGCTAATTTACATCGAATTTGGGGCGGTTATATGAGTTATGATAACCGCCATACGGGTCACAATACGTTTAACCAACTGGGGTTGGGTATAGAAAGTTTAGGCGATGTTTGGGATTTTCGGGTGAATGGGTATTTACCTATTGGAGATAGGCGCCAGGGAATCGGTGATGTTGGGGTTCGAGATAGTTTCTTTCGCCGTAATTTCTTGATTTTAGAACAGGGGCAAGATAAAGAAGCCGCTATGGGGGGTTTTGATGCAGAAGTTGGGGCAAAAGTTGCTCAAATTGGTACGGATGGTGATCTGCGCGGCTATGGGGGATTGTATTGGTATGATGCCCAAGGGAGTTCAGAAATATGGGGATGGCGGGTGAGATTGGAAGCGCGTCCCTCAGATAATTTTAATCTGGGTTTGTCTTTGCAAAATGATGATTTATTTGGCACAAATTTAGTTTTTACAGTGGGTGCAATATTCCCCGGACGTCGTCCTCAAGGGTTAAGGGATGAAGATGATCAATTTGTGGCACGATTGGCTGAATCGGTGCAGCGAACAAATGCGATTGTGATTGATCATCAAGATGATTTCCAAGATGTACCAGCGACGAATCCGGAAACAGATGAACCTTATGTATTTCAGCATGTTAGTTTAGGCGAAATGGGGGGAGATGGTACCTTTGAAAATCCGTTTGGTACGGTTGAGAACGGGTTAGCTCAAACGATGTCCGATGGCAATGATATTGTTTATGTACAACCCGGAACGAATCCAGGGATTCCGCCGTTTACTATTCCTGATCGAGTCCAGGTTTTATCTACGGGTCCCATTCAGCAACTGGATACTGTAGAAGCAGGGATGGTGCAATTACCCCTATCAGGTGCGGGGGTACTCCCCACGATTACTCCAGGCGCTGCTGCTTCGGTAATAGTGGGTAATCAAACTACCCTATCTGGGTTTTTTATTCCCAATGCGGGTACGTTTGGAATTGAGGGAATAGGGATTGATACAGTAACGATTCGGGAGAACGCGATCGCGAATTCAACTCAATATGGTATCGTACTATTTGAGACGACGGGAAATGTCACTGTAACCGATAATAGTATTGATAGGACAGGTGGTTTTGAAAATAGTGGATTTTTTATCCTTAACACGGCGGGTTCGGTTGACCTAAACCTGGTCAGGAATCAGATTGTCAATACGACAGGCGATGGCATGAGTATTGTTCTGTTTAATCCTGAGGACAGTACAGTAACTCTTTCTGAAAATATACTGGCGGGTAATCAATTTAGCGGCATTGGCTTTAGATTGGCAAATGCTGTCAACGTTAACTTTAACATTAATGATAATACAATTCAAAACAATGACAGCGCCGGACTTGTTGCTGAGATATTCAGCAATTCTAATTCAAGCGTAATAATTATCGACAATGAAATTTATGACAATCAATTTGATGGAATTTCTATGGCACTAATAGATAACTCTGAGGGAATAGTCACTATTACCAATAATGAAATTAGGGGCAATCAAATAAATGGAATTATTATGGGATTATTTGAAGATTCCCAGGAAACAGTTACGATTGTAGATAATACGCTGTCCGAAAATCAGTTTAATGGAATTAATGTATTTCTAAGGGATAATTCTCAGGGAACAGTTAATATTAAAAATAATACTCTTTTGAACAATCAGTTGGATGGGATTATCATCAGATTCCGGGATGATTCCCGTGGAATGGCAACAGTTGCTGAAAATACCGTGGCGAGAAATCAGAGGAGGGGAATTACTGTAGAATCTACTACTACCGCTGAAGGAGAAGTCCTTATCCAAAATAACCTGATTTCTGATAATGAAACTATCGGGATTGCTGGCTTGATGTTAGGAGAATCCCAGTTAGGAGTCACAATTGACAACAATGAAATATTGAATAATGGTTATCATGGTGTCGGTGTTAGCATTCAAGAATTTGCTACATCGAGACTAACAATCACTGATAATCAAGTTAACAGTAATGGCTTTCAGGGCATTGACCTAACTTTTCCCCAACCCGATGGCATTTTTATAGATACACTCAACAACTCAACGCTTCAGCTACTACTGGAAAGAAATACAGTAATGGATAATGCTCGTTTTGGTGTGTTTATAGCAGCGGAGGATCAGTCTGAAATTTTTGCGGGTGTCCGATTTAATATATTTACAGTAAATCCTGGTACTTTTGGCAATCCCAATGGTTTTTTAGTACAAACCGGCTCCCTGAGTGATCCTGATCCTGAATCGACTATCTGTTTAGATTTGAGTAATAATACCAGCGAGAATGGCTTTGTACTCAATTATACCGATCCTGACAGTATATTCAAAGCCGATACAATAGCAAATAATGGCATCATTTTGATACCACAACTACCTGTTGAGCCCCTAGGTGATTGTCCAGTTCCTTAGTAGTGTGGCAAGGCTAAAATTGGGGAATAGAGTTTACGGGTTTTCTGGGCGCACGTCGGTCATGCGTGTCAACTTAAGACTTTTATGACTAGCGCTCAAAGTTTAGATCCCCCTAAATCCCCCATGGAACAAAAGCGAAGCATCCTTTGGCTTCCCCCTTTTGAAGGGGGACGGGAGGGGGATCTTAAGGGGGACTTTGATTAATTTCTGGTTCCCCCCGTGCAAAAAAAGCTCCCGCATCCTCTGGTCTCCCCCTTTTGAAGGGGGACGGAAGGGGGATCTATAAGGGGGACGGAAGGGGGATCTTTTATTAAGTAAGGGTTTCAGCCTTAAGTTGACACCAATGCACGTCGGTGCGCCCCTACAATTCCAATCCACTGAATTAGGTTTGCCGCGCCAGTAGGATGCTTAAGAAGTTTAATAATTATAGAGACGTAGCCATCTACGTCTCTACCACTTTGATTTAAGTTAGGCTGTCTCAAAATCTAGCCAATCGGCAAGAATATTAGCGAGCATCAGTCCCTTGATTGGGATCGCCTGCTACATGTTTGTTTCCACCTTCGGCTTCCGCAATGGTTGCCGGATCTTTCTTAGACTCTTGCTCATCAGCTTTGGGATCTGTAGACTCCATACCCGTTGTTCTAGCTCCGGCGGCGGTTGTCGTTTGTTTGCCGTGGGATGTTATGTCTTTTTCTGGCATAATTGCATTCTTAATTTCGACGTTATTACCAATAATAAAAAACTAAGAGAGAATGTTCCTCTTCCTAAAATAGGATTTTGATTTATTTATCTCTCTATCTAAAGCATTAGTGCGCTGACGCATGGGGCTTGCCGAGTGGTGTGGCACTCCTAAATGGGTGTATGAGATTGAGTTCGTAAGTAATCAGTCAGGGGCGGGTTGAGTCACATCCCTTGTGCAACAGAAAAGATAGTCGTGAAAAGAGCCCCTCCACCTTCCCCAGATTCAACTCGCCAACAACTGAGAGGGTGTGACTCGCCACAACTGTTCTAATTGTGACGCTGGCATGGTCAAGTATAAAACATCACCTGCCGCTAAGGCTGTGTCCAATAAATCTCGACCGTGAAGCTTTTGATTTTTGGTTTCAATATAGAGGGGAACAAACTCAATATCTAGGGTTAAATCTTTCACCCGGCGTCCACAGAAGGGATGCTTCAGAGTAATCGTTGTTGCCAACGCTACCCAAAGGGTATCTCCGGTCATGCCATTCCCTAAAATACGCCCACCTAAAGCGGCTGCGGCAAAGGCAGGTGTGGCTAATTCTGTGGGACTGAGTACCACCTCAAAATTAAAAACTTGCTGCACTCCTCGGGCAAATTGGGGGTCATGATTTCGCACAACGATGGGTAAATTTGGCGTTAAAGCTTTGGCACTTAAACTAATCTCGACATTAGTCATGTCGCTACTGGTTACAGCTAATAAAGCTTCCGCTGTATGGATATTGGCAGCTTTTAAATGGGTCGCCAAACTGGCATCACCGATAATCACGGGGACTCCCAAGGAACGGGCAACACCGAGAAATCGATTGTGGGTATCGGGTTCAATGACAACCACGTCATAGCCATGACTATGTAGTTGATTAATAATCTGGATACCAATACCCCCCAAGCCACAAACAATATAATGATGGCGACTGGGAACACGGGCTGCATCTAAAAATTGATTAAAACGAGTGCCTAAAATAAAATCGTTGAGTAGGGCGTAACAAATCCCAATCACACCTGCCCCAACTAACATCATCACGGCAGTAAAAATCTTGATGCTGTCAGGTGCTAATTCTACTACTTCTTCTTTACCGCCAGCCCCAGTAATCATACCCACGGAAAAATAGAGGGCGTCAACGATTGAGGTATTCAACTGAGCGCTAACATAAGTGAGTGTGGCGATAAAAATGGTTAGGAGTAGGGCGAAAGTGCCAGCGAGAATGGGTTGACCATGGTGCCGAAACTGTCGCAGGTTGGTGAGAACTTTAAACAGTCGGCGTAGCCAAGAACCCCGACGGCTGCGGACATTGGGTTGAGTGCCAACGATTATGCGATCGCCTGGTTGTAAGGTTCGCCCTTGCACAACGGCTGACACCAAATTTATCTGCCCTTTCACAGGTCGATAGTAAATAAACATCCGCGATCGATCTTCCCACAACTCATTCAACCGACGCCCGTTCCAGGGATGAGACTCATGGATATATTCTTCATGAATGGGCCAGGTTTGATTAAATAATTGCAGTTGTCCAATCGCTTGATTCCCCATCGCGGCAAAAGCAAACACAGGGGCGGCTAATGCGGCGACACTGAGGCTGACATGGTTGGGTAGAATCTGATCTAACCGATCGCCTAAGCTGCTGTTAAATAGCCGACTAATTATCCGAATCCGGGGATTGAGGACTCGGGCTTGGGTGAGAATGGCTAGATTCAAGGCATCATCGCTAGACGTGATCACTAGGGTTTGCGCCTCCTGAATCCCAGCGGCGAGTAGGGTGGCGGCTGAGCGAAAATCGCCGATAATCAGATCCTGACAGTTACAAGGGACTAAGCGATCGCTAATTCCGACAACAGATGCTCCCTGTTGCTTTAATAGTGAGAAAATTTGATAGCCAGTGCGACCCAAGCCACAAACGATGATTCGGGGTTTCATAAAGCAAGCCTTATCCACAGACAGATTTTTGTCTGGTCGTGTTTTGAACAACTATTCTCCTATAGATTCACGGCAACCATTGTAACCGAAGACACCAAGACTAGCGAGAACAGGAAAAAAAGTAGTCTTCCTTTATCATTTATACTTCAAATAGGACGGTTTTTTTTGAGCAGTTATCAGCAGCAACTACTGTTTATTGACGAAAGTAAATCTTTACTATTAGACTAATAATTAATTAAATAGAAAGCAGTTTATGACTAAGCCTCAGATTCCTCTAAGCCTACAAAAACTCAACCCCAAGACGTTCAATCCCGACAAACGAGCTTGGACTAAATCAATCGATGGTGTTAATGATATTAAAACCCGTAAACTAACACTGGTAACTTATAATATTTGGTTTTCCGACTATTATCGCCAACAACGCCATGAGGCTATACTGAAGCTGATCCAAGACTGTGACGCTGATGCGATCGCGTTGCAAGAGGTCACCCCAACCTCTCTCAAACTAATTTTAGAGCAAGACTGGGTCAGAAATAATTACTATCTTTCCGACACCACAGGGAAAACCGTAAATCCCTATGGCGTTCTCTTGCTGTCTAAGCTTCCCATCCATCGGTTATTTTTCTGTAACCTTATCAGCCAAATGAGCCGCAAATTTCTCTGTGCTCAATTGCAGATTAATGGACAACGTTTTAATATTGCTACGGTTCATTTAGAAAGCAAAAAGAAGTTTGCCTCCATCCGCGCTAGGCAGCTTGCTGATATCTTTCCCCTATTAGAACACGCCGATCATGCTGTACTCATGGGAGACTTTAATTTTTGTTCATCCTGGAAAAGCGAGAACCGTAATATCGACCCTCGCTATCAAGATATGTGGGCAGTTCTCAGAGGTGATGAACCGGGCTATACTGAAGATACTGATATTAATTTAATGAGGTTGGAGCAAAAACAAAAACACAAAAAAGTACGCTTTGACCGCATCTTACTCCATTCTGATTCCCCAGGTTGGCAGCCAAAATCTATTGAACGCTTGGGATTGACACCCCTTTCCCCTGATTGCCCCTCTGTTTTCCCCTCTGACCATTTTGGTTTAGTTGGTCACTTAGAGTACAAAGACTAAAGGGGCGGGAAAGAAAAAGTTATTTATTGAAGAGTATCAGAGCTATTTTGATCTTCTATTTCTTACCACGGCAGCGATCAAACATGTTTTGATACCTTTCTTTAAGCTCTGGATTGTCCACTACTAGCTCTACATGCACATTAACACAACCGTGATTCTCTTGCAGCGCGATCGCGGCTAAAAGATCACTGGCTGCTTTAGGCGAGACGAATTCACCTTTGACGGTAGCGGCTGTCTGGTGACGCATCTCTATAGTATCGGGAACACCTGTAACTTGCCCCTTCCCCAAATCAATTTCTGCCAATTGTTTCGTTTCTTCGCCAACTTGTTCAACAATTAATTTTTCCCGTCGCACAGGGACTTCTACTAGACGGGTTTCAATTTCTTTGCGAACGACTACTTCGCCGACTTTGTGCTTAGTACGGTTGACGACTAACTGTTCTTCTAGTAAGCGAATCATGTCTTCTTCGACTATCTCTGATGTCTGATCTGATGTCTGATCTGACTGTTCGAGATCACTATTCAATATTTTTTCCGAATCCATAGCCTTTTCAGTATTCATAGCTCTTGTGGTTGTTACCGACGAATCAGGTAAGTCCTCTGAAGGATTTACTTTTCGATGATGTACAGGCAAGTATTCCAGTTCTGCTGGTGATAGATCAACAATCACTCTTCTATTTTCTGAGTCAATTGTCTGAATTTGCTGACGACTGAGGAGAAAACAGGGGGATTCAGCGTTTGTCTCTCCAGCAGACATCACCATGTAAAGCCGGTGATTTTTTTCAACCCAAAAATCTTCAACCCGCCCTAATACTTTACCTTTTGGATTCACGACAGTAAATGAAGTAAACCTTTCTCTAAATTGGTCTAATAAATTTTTAATCTTTTTACTTGTATAACTACTTGTAGGTTCTTTTTTGCTCATAGTTGACTACTCCGACTCAATTATGGATGGTAACCTAGCCAAACTTGTTAAACGTAGGGTGAGCAATGCCCACCCCCGTATCCACCAACTTACTTAGTTCAATCGGCGAAATTCAAGATTTTCCAGAAGTCTAGCGACGACCTTTGACAACAGGATTGCCATCTACATCGACTTCTAATTCTTCGCGACGAACTGTTTCTTTGGCATCTACAGTGTCACGCTCAACTTCTTTCTTGATACCAACTTCTTCGCGCACAAAGGCTTTCTTCTGGATATCTGCTTTTTCTTCATGAACTTCCACACGAGCAACTTCACCGTCGTGGAAATCAGCAGTACCTGGTTGAACTTCGCGGGCTTCTGAGGGAGTGCTTCGCTCAATTACAACCCGTTCTTTTTCTACAGGAACTGATACCTGAGCCGTTTGTGATTCTACATGCTTACCAACGGTAACTTCACCGCTCTTGTAACGGTTTTTGTTAGCAATTAGTTTCTCTTCATACAGCTTTAGATTCTGATGATCCTGGTCAGTAGTGGCGTAGAGGTCAGGCTCATGATCATAGCTGTAGGTGTCGCGGTTATAGGTTCTCCCTGGAGCCGCTGTTGATGCTGTTGATGCTGTTGAGCGATTGTTAGCCATGGGTCGGTAGACATTCCTGACTCGTTCTTCGTAGTCGTAGTCAATGGTCATGTTGTCATGGTATTCCGGTAAGCTTTCGGCTTGCGCTTTTGTCATACCGATTACATAAACCCGACGACGATCATAATCCATCCGAGCATAACCTACAGGTAACAAGACCTTTTTACCAAAGATCCAGAATCCTGTATCAATGACTAGATACCGGAAACGACCTGTTTCATCAAGAAGAGCATCTTGAACTTCACCAATTTTCTCTTCTCGATCAGAGTAGACATCATATCCTTTAATGTCATCGCCACCGAAAATCTGTTCTTTATAGTTGGGGTAAAACTTGTCTATCTTTATCAGATTCATAGAATAGTCTCCTTGTTTCTTCATCTTGGTGATTGAGAGTTCAACTCTCACTCCCTACCTTTCAGATTAAACAGAAAAGAGTTCTATTTAATCCCTCAAAAGACATAAACAAAACGAGGTTAGGGATTATTTTTACGACGATACCGTGATTTCCTTTGATTTAGAATATTTGCGCTGATTGACAGACTTTATTCTAGCCAAAGTTCTTAAATTTAACAGTATTCCTTTAGTATAGAAGGTTTAACCTAATAAATAGTTAAATAATTACAAAATAACATTATTAGTTATTTTTTTAATCCCTCTATAGGAATAGATAAAGTTAGTTATAGTAAGTAAAGATGACTCAGATTTAGTGTTATTAACCTGTTTTATGCGATATCACGTTATTTACGACGGCAACTGCAATCTTTGTGTCACGTTAGTGCAGCTTCTGGAAAATCTCGATCAAGGACAGCAGTTTGACTACATTCCCATGCAGGATGAAGCCGCCTGTCAAACCTTTGGCATTACTCCCCAAGACTGTGAACTGGGCATGATTCTCATCGATGGGGCGTCCCCAGAACGTCGGTGGCAAGGGAGTGAGGCGGCTGAGGAAATTGGGCGTCTGTTGCCCATGGGAGAGGTGTTCGTCTCAGCGTATCGGGCAATGCCTGGAATGAAATGGCTGGGCGATCGCACATATCAACAGGTGCGTGATAATCGGTATAGTTGGTTTGGCAAGCGATCGAGTACCTACAACTCAGCTTATCCTGTGGGATGTCAGGGAAGCCAAAATTGTCAGACTTGATTGATTTACGCGATCGCACTGATCTATACGTCATCAGTCGTCATCATGGAAAACACAGCAGAATACAGTTGCGCCTACTGTGGCGAAGCCAATGTCACGTTTATTGACATTAGTGCTGGCTCTCAACAATCCTATGTTGAGGATTGCCAGGTTTGTTGTCAACCGAATATTTTGTATGTCCGGATTGATGAAGAAACTCTCGACGTAGAAATTGATACGGACGTGGAAAATTAACGGATCTGTCTGTCATTATTCACGATCTTCGAGGGAATTTGGTTTTATGTAGGGGCGGGTTTCACGACTATCTTTTTAGTTGCATCCAGATGCAAATAAACCCGCCCGGACTTTCCTAGATTTCGAGACGTTCCGTGAAAAGTCAGAGAGTTTCTTTTATTTGCTCTAATTTTTCTTTCTGTTTTTGTTTCAGTTTGCTGCATGATATAAACTGATCGCGCTGTCGGGCAGTCTTATGGGAGCAAGAGGAAGGGGAAAGCGATCGCGTGTGACAGTTGCTCCATTCTCATCCCTGAGATAGAGAGCTCGGCGTAGCTTTAGCTTTTTTTATTATTTTGTCGCCGATAAACGCCCGTAACGGCTCCTATCCCGCCCTTGAAGGCGTCAAACGGCACTCTTCATCCTTTATATTTGTTGATTTTCCCTGGATGTACGAAAACTGCTAACGCTAGCATAAGGAGTCAACTGCTCCTGAAACGCCCAAATTCAACAGTAGCATTGATTACAGATGCCCCTCATTGGTGAAGGATGTGCTTATGGTTATCAATACAACACTCCGCTCTCATAAACCCCTTGGTGGACTATACACCAAAACTGGGGAACATGCTTTGGTTTTCCCATTGAAGCATACGCAAGTGCTGGCAAAGGTGGCGGGGAATTTATCCCGCGTCGAAGTAACGCAAACCTTTGAAAATTCCTTCGCGGAACCCTTAGAAGCCATATATATCTTCCCTTTGCCAGATGCGGCGGTTGTCGATGAGATGGAAATTAAACTGGGCGATCGCGTGATTAAAGGGGGGATTAAAAAACGGGAAGAGGCGCAACTGATTTATGAACAAGCACGCCAAGAAGGACGAACCGCAGGATTATTAGAACAAGAACGGGATAACATTTTTACCCAATCCTTGGCAAATATTAAACCCGGAGAACGGATTGACGTAACGATTCGCTATACCGATACCCTAAAATTTAGCGGCGGTGAGTGCGAATTTGTCTTTCCGATGGTGGTAGCACCCCGCTTTTGTCCAGGGATTCCCATTGATGAGAGTGGGGATAGCGATCGCGTGGCGGATGCGTCACGGATTATGCCTACGATTATCCCACCTAGCACCCGATCTGGACATGATATTCGGATCACAGTGGAAATTGACGCCGGGGTTCCCATTTCCCACATCAATTCTCCCTCGCACCAGATTAGAGTGGAACATGAGGGGACATTGGTGCGCGTACTCCTGGGGGAAGAGGACACTATTCCCAACAAAGATCTGATTTTACGCTATCAAGTATCCGGCGATCGCACTCAGGCGACGGTACTGACTCAATCGGATACACGCGGCGGTCATTTTGCCTTATATTTGATTCCGGCTTTGGATTATTCCCACCATGAAATTGTACCTAAAGATGTCGTTTTTCTCATTGATACTTCAGGGTCTCAAAAAGGTGACCCCTTCCGCAAATCCCAAGAACTCATGCGCCGCTTGATCCAGGGCTTGAATCCTAATGATACGTTTACGATTATTGATTTTTCCGATATCACGACGCAATTGTCTGCCAAACCCTTAGCCAATACGCCGCAAAATCGGATCAAAGCCCTTACTTACATCAATCAATTACAGGCAAATGGCGGCACCTATTTACTCAATGGAATTCGCGCTGTCTTGAATTTCCCCGCCGCACCCGAAGGACGTTTACGCAGTATTGTATTACTTACCGATGGTTATATTGGCAATGAAGCAGAAATTCTGGCAGAGGTGCAACAGTATCTCAAACCGGGAAATCGGTTGTATAGTTTTGGCGTTGGCAGTTCACCGAATCGGTTTCTTTTAAATCGCATTGCTGAATTAGGGCGAGGAACATCGCGGATTGTGCGTCAGGATGAATCAACTCAGGAGGTAACCGAAGAATTCTTGTGCCACATCAATAATCCAGTTCTCACGAATATAAATGTTGAGTGGGAAGGAATGGGAGAAGCGATTATCTATCCGACAACTCCCCCAGATTTGTTTACCCAGCAACCGCTAGTTTTATTTGGGCGCATTTCTCCGATTAATCAGGAACAGGCGGGTATTCTTACAATTACCGGCACAGCTACAGGGGGTAAGCGTTATCAAAAGGAATTTCACCTGAGATTTGATTCAGAAGGGAATTGTGCGATCGCGCAGTTGTGGGGGCGGGCGCGAATCAAAGATCTGATGAATCAAATGTGGCACTGTGAAAAGAAGAAACAGGTTGAGGCAATTATACAGACAGCTTTGACTTATCAGATTTTAGCACCCTATACGGCATTTGTTGCCGTCAGTGAACAAGTCCGAAGTGATCCCCAAGGTAAGGGAATCTATGTCTGTGTACCCGTTGAAATGCCAGAAGGGGTATCTTATGAAGGGATTTTTGATCAATCTCCCCTGCGTTTTTTGGGACTCAAATTCAGGCGATCGCGAGGCGATTCTGGCATTTCTCCCTCAATCACAGCTAATGGCTCATCCTCTAGTCTTGCAGGTAATTCTACCTCGGATCAAATACTACTTACCTGTACGGATAACGTTGATATCACCTCCGCCGATTCTCCCCTGGTTCAGGATGAAACTATTGCCACAGTGCAACTCCTCAGCGTTACTGGATTAGAAAACTCTGTCGCTGCTCTACTCCTAAAACACCTGCAACAAATCATTTTACCACCGGGATACTCTGGTGAACTTGTCTTTGAGGTTCCTGTGCGTAAGGGGCGTGTGGTGCGGGTATTATGGGATGAGGAGGCTTCTACTCTCACCGAAGCCGTTGTTATTGATTTAATTAAGCGATCGCTCTTAAGTTGGCGAGTACCCCAATGGCTGATGGATACTGTGCGTTTAACTTTATGGATTCAAACCGACAATTAATAGGTGTAACTATGTAGAGATGTAGCGGGCTACGTCTCTACAGAAAGTAGAAATGGAATTTAAACATTAAATATCGACAGTTGCTCTTGTACCCAAACCCGAAACGCCTTCATGGTTTTGTTTCTGCCTAAACGCCGACATTGACCAATATATTTAGGAATTGCTTCAATGAGTGAAAATTCAGGAAAATTAGGGCTAAAATCAGACGGGCTATACTTGCCATCTCGCAGCAGGTTAATTTGTAATCCTCCTTTTTCAAATTGCCACAGTTCAGGTACGCCTAATGCTTCATAGATACTCGGATGAGTGCGAGACGTGACATCAATTTCTAATGCTAAATCCGGAGGCGGATCTAGAGTTAAGTCAATGCGGTCTTTTCCTCGAACGGCTGCCTTATTTTGAATATAGAAACAATTATCAGGTTCTATTCCCTTACTCATTACCTCATTTTTGAATGTCGTCGAACCCAAGGTGCAAAATTCAATATCTAATTCTTCAAGAAGTGCTTTGAGTAAATCACTAATGAGTTCTTTTCCGCTTTCATTTTCAGGTAAAGGGGTCATAATTTCCAGGGTTCCATTGTCATACGCCACTCTAGCGGCACGATGCTCGCCTAAATCCTCTAAAATTGTCTCAAATTCCTGCCAGGTTATATTTGAGAGCAATATCCGTTGTCCTGGTGGTACAGTGATCCGATTCAGTTCTATTGACGCTCCCATCGCTAAAAGCGAGGGATTCTCAGTTCAATGAGTGAACTTACCCAAACTAAGTTTCCTTACTTTGAGCAGAGGTTCTTCTCTCCCTGAGCGTTAATTTCTGTTCGCCCAACAGTATTTTTAGTGCTAGAGCAAGGATATTTCTAGCTGCATTCTCATCCCTATCAAGAATTGTTCCACAGCTACAAACATGAGTCCTAACCGATAGCGATTTATTGACTCTTTGACCACAATTTGAGCAATCTTGGGAAGTATAGTTAGGAACAACAGCTACTACTTGCTTTCCAAAGAGTTTAGAAAAATACTCAAGCCATTCTCGAAACTGAGTCCAACCCGCATCAGATATCGACTTCGCTAAACAGTGGTTTTTGATCATGTTTTTAACACTTAAATCCTCATAGGCTATCAAATCGTTAGATTGACAAACGCACCGCGCTAACTTTACAGCGTGGTCTTTACGTTGCCTTGAAATCTTTAAGTGAATACGTCCCAGTTCAACTCGATTCTTGTGATATCTTTTCGACTGCTGTTGACCTTTTTTATGTTTTCTGGAGAGCTTTCTTTGTAGACGCTTTAAGGCTTTCTCGCTTTTTCTCAGATATCGTGGATTCTCAACTTGATTACCCTCGGAATCCGTATAGAAATGATTAAGCCCCACATCTAATCCAACTTGTTTTCCTGTAAACTCAACAGACTCTTTGCGCTCAATGTCGATACAGAATTGAGCATAGTAACCGTCAGCTCTACGTACCAAGCGTACTCGCTTAATTTGTTCGCTTTGGTAGTAGCTTAAATCTCTTGAACCTACAAGCTTGAGTTTGCCGATTCCAGTTCCGTCAGTAATGGTAATAGCCTTTTTGTCTTTAGAAATCTTCCAACTGCTCGTCTTATACTCAACCGAACGGCTGAACTTCTTGAACTTTGGATATCCCTTTTTCCCTGGAACTTTCTTCTTACAGTTTTCAAAGAATCGACTGATACTAGCCCAGGCTCTCTCAGCCATAGACTGTCGAGCCATTGAGTTCAACTTAGCAACAAAAGGGTATTCAGGATTGTCAGCTAAAACTTTGCAATATTTGTTCAGAGAAAATCGATTAACTTTTTCCTCTCTAGGCGCATCCAGCCAGTACCTTAAGCACTTGTTGCGGATGAACTGCCCTATGCGTATCGCTTCGTCTATTGCTAAAAACTGATGCTTATGCGCTTTAAGCTTGTACTCGTAGACTAGCATTTATCGACCTTTAAATACTGCTACAATAATTATAGTTATTTAACCCGACAAATGTCAACCACAAAACAACTAACTATAATAACAGTCGTAGCTCCGTATACAATCTCATCGTACATCTAGTTTTTGTGACAAAATATCGACGTAAGGTACTTAGTGAAGCTATGATACACAGATTGAGTGAGGTATTTAGCTCCGTCGCTCAAAAATGGGATTCTAATCTTATTGAATTTAATGGGGAGTCTGACCATGTTCATTTGTTACTTAGTTATCCTCCTCACAAGCTGCTGAGCAATCTTATCGCTAATTTAAAAGCCACAGCATCTAAGACACTGTGGCGTAAATTTGAACCAGAACTAGCTAAAATTTATAGAAAACGTGTTTTATGGACAGGCGCTTATTTTGTCGCTAGTTGTGGCGGTGTTACCATTGAACAGCTAAAAGTCTACGTTCAAAGCCAAGATTGTCCGGATTCATCCCATCGCTAAAAGCGATGGGATGAATCCGGACGCTAAGATAACGATAGTTCAAAATCAAGCTAATCGGTTATTTGTTATCATATCAAACCTAGATAGTTGAGGATATAGTGATGATTATAGCAGCGAATGTAACTGATAATATTTCTCTAGATGACTTTATGGCTAATCCTCCCGATCATACAGAGTGGGTGGATGGACAATTGATTGAGACAACGGGAATGACGATAAAACATAGTCGAATTCAATCGAGATTAGATCGTTACTGGGGAAATTACATCAGCGAGTCAGGGCAAGGCGGTGAACCCTACGTTGAACTTCCTTGTCGTACATTGCGTCAGGGGCGTCGTCCAGATGTTTCTTATTTAACGTCCCAATTGTTAGATCAGTATGGTGATGTGGCTGTATTACCCCAAAGCCCCCCTCTGATTGCCGAAATTGCCTCACCCACGGATACAGCCGAGGACTTATTTGCCAAGGCGACGGAGTATTTAGAGTCAGGTTGTCAAGAAGTTTGGTTAGTGTTTCCTGAGACTCGTTGGATTTTGGTGATCACTCAGAATCAGACATTAGCATTTCGTTCCGGTGATGTGGTGAGTACGCAGGTTGTTCTAACCGGGTTTAGCATAGCCGTTGATGAGTTGTTTGCATAAAGTTTGTAGTTGCGCTGTCTTCGCCATAAACGTTGGTATCCCTTACTACTGGCGTGATACAGCTAAAATTGTGGAATATATCTTACCATTGAATCGGGCGCACGCCATGCGCCCCTACGGTTTTGGGGCAGAGAATGATAGTTACTGGAATTGGTATACTGTGCTGCATTGGAAATCTGATCGAAAGGATTAACAAAAGCTCGTGAAATTCCCATAGGAGAACATAGCACGACAATTTACTGGTTAGTAGCCGCGATCGCACCTTGTCCTTGGGGTGAGGCGACATAACCCAGAAAGGCTTGCACCTCAGGAGTTGCAGGCTGTTTGTAGACGTAGTAAAGTTCTCGTTGATAAGGATAATTCGCCGCTTGGGGGGTTAACCCATCGATGGGTACAATTTGCACCGTTTGTTGATCCGCAACCTGGCTATATGTGGCATAACTAATTCCATTGCTACCCAAGTCTCGCAAAATGGGATTAGAATTGTAGGGGCGCAGGTTGTGCGCCCAATTTAACCATCAATCTGTTGCACAATTTTAGCTGGGTCAGTCCACTACCATAAGATGCGTCCTAACCGCTATGGCGATTGCTATAGTTTAGTCGCGTCTGAGTTAAACCCAATTGCCAACTAACACAAAAGGCGTCCAGAAATAGGGATGCTTGCGATATTTTGGATCTTGTAAAATCAAGAGTTGAGCGCGACGCAGGGCTTCAGCTTTACTCACTTTATCCTCGGTGAGTACCTGGTAAAATTTCACCATCAGATCCGCTGTCGTCTCATCATCCACTAACCATAACGTCGCGATGGTACTGCGAGCCCCGGCTCTCACGGCGACACCCGCTAATCCTAACGCGGCTCGATCATCGCCTTTGGCGGTTTCGCACGCACTCAGTACGAGTAATTCAATGGGATTGGTTTGACGCAGATCTGTAGTTTTGAGTAAAGAGCTCAATTCATTCACATTTAGCCGATCATCCCAGGTAATAATAAAGGTTCCCTCAGCCTCTGAACTAAATTGACCGTGGGTGGCGAGGTGAACGACGGGAAATGAGACATTCGCGATCGCATCTTTTAACGTGGATTTGGTAAACTCCTGATTGAGTAACGATTTCCCTGGCATCAACGATTGAATTTGCTGGAGTTCAGTTTTGACATTAGGAAGGGCGGAAAAGTCTTGGCGGGATTCGGAAAGTCCAGCGGTTAATACTTCAAGCCGTTGTTCAGTAAGGGGTGTGGACTCTAACAACTCTAACCCTGGAGTCAGCGCGATCGCATACTTTTGTAGTAAGTATTGATCACCGTCGTGCAGCGCCCCCATGGGGATATTCCGCAGGGTACCATTCAACACAAAGACTAAGGTTTTTACCTCACTTGTGGCTAAATCAGCGGCGACGGGTTGAATGATCCAGTCATAGACTTTTCGGGCGAGGGGGAGAAATCTTAAACTGGTCCGCTGAGGTAAGGCTTGACGTAAATCCTCTAATGTGCTTTGTAATTCAGTTTGGGACACGAAGGTGGTATATCGGCGCAAGGGTTGATTGGGCAAATGGAGAATTGTTTCCAAGCGATTGGAGAGGATAATCGGATAAAGTACGGCAGCTTCTTTGTCAATCGTATCAATTTGTACAGGCTGGGCAGTGATACAATCCGCTTGAAAGAAGTTATCCAATTCCGCGATTTGGAGTAATTCAATCACCTGACGGGCTTGTTCGAGTCGTTGTGAACTAATTTGCGTATCATTTTCGGGTAATAGCAGTTCGACTAACTCCCGGTAGATAGGTTCAACCTGTTCCCGAAAGGAATACTGAACATTAGAATTAACGGCGACTAAATCACTACGCAGGGATTGAAGGGTATCCACCGCCCCTTGGTACGCCGCAATTGCCCCTTGGGTATCGCCCTGCTGTTTGAGTAAGCGCCCTAATTGCCATTGCCAAGGATACAGACTATCCCAGGCTTCAATGGCTTGGGTTTTAATTAAGGCTTGTTGGGTTAAATCTTGGGCTTGTTGCAGTTGATTGGTTTGTTCGTACAGATGTCCCAAAGTTCCCAATGCATAGGCTTGGAGGCGTTGACTTCCCAGGGTTTCCGCCTGCTGGATAGCGGTGGTGAGGATTTGGGCGATTTCTGGGTGTAGAGACGCGCCATGGCGCGTCTCTACTAATTTGATTAGACTTTCGCCAAAGTTAATCTGAAATGTAATCCCTTGCTCTGAAATGGGTAAGGTATTGAGTTGGCTTTGGATTTGGGGGATTAAGGTTTGCGCTTGTTGGCGATTTCCGGTTTCGATAAGTAAGCTGAGTTGATTGAGTTTTGCCCCTAATTCGATAAGGGGAGAAGGGGCTTGGGTTATCGCTTGTTGATAGAAATCGAGGGCGGCTTCAATTTGCTGCTGTTGACGGGCGGTATTGGCAAGGCTAAGCAGGGCGGCGCTAATATCGGGGGGAGATTCTAACTGGCGGGCAATTTGTAAACTTTCTGCTAGTACCTGACGGGCTTGGGGCAAGTCGTCTACGAATTGTAACACCTCACCGAGCGATCGCAAGCCGATGGCTTTGGTGAGTGAATCGGGTTGATTGTCGAGGGTTTGTCTGACTTGCTTGAGTAAGACTAATGCCCGTCGATGCATTCCTAAGACTTGCATCCCTTGCGCCTGGTTAATTTGGCTTTTTATTTTACCTGTTTTATCCCCTAACTGATTGTACAGGGCGGTAGCTTGCTCCCAGGTGGCTAAGGCTTGTTCGGCTTGTCCCTGATGCAGTTGTAAACGCCCCTGAATATTGAGGCTTTGGGCTAATACGTTTAGGTGATGGGTAGAAACCTCGCGGTTTGGTTGAGTTTGCAGCAGGGTTAAACTCTGGGAAATGGCGTCGTTTGCCTGGGACCATAATCCAAGTTGCTGATAGGCTAAGGAGAGATTACTCAGGACTGTGGCTTGCTTAATTGTTTCGCCTTGGGTTTGATAAGCTTGGGCAGCTTTTTGTAGAAGTTCTATAGCATTGGTAAATTGACCCGCTTCGTAAAAGGTTCTGCCTTGTTTTACCCAATCTGCGGGGGAAGGATTAACGGTTGTTGTCTCGATTGCGGCTGTTTTTTGTCGTTCGGGTTGTCCTATTCCTGTTGCTGATACAGGGGAAATGACAATACATAAAATGGCGGTGATGATTCCTAATAGTAGCCATGAGATACCCCATTTTTTGACACTAAAGTGCTGATTACGAACTAGAGCGCTAAAGCGCTTACTACGAACAGGCAGATGCCATTTATTTCTCATACTATTTCATCCCAACAAGATTGCATTGTCGGGGCACGGCAATGCCGTGTCTCCCCTGCTTTTCCTATCTACTGGACTGACACAGCTAAAATTGTGGAATAGATTTTACGGTGAAATTGGGCGCACACCGTGCGCCCCTACAATACTAATCCACCATTTTAAGTGTGCCACGCTACTACTATGTTTAATCGCAACTCGGTATAACTTTCCCATTTCCTGTTCCCTCTATATTTACTCGCACATAGGAGGATTGACTTGGCGACTCTCAATTGTCACCTTAGTCGCCTCAGCCGTGAGGATAACATTACCTTGAGCATCTCTAATCCATCCATTGGCTTCCACAATCTGGCGCGGTTGAGAAGGTTTATCGGGAATAGTTGCCGTACTATTATTGTTATCGCTTCCTGATGAATCTAAGGAAATCCAATCAGCAAATACCGCTTCCCCCCGTAGCAATTCATTGGGTTTAGGGGGTAAACCGCCGCGCCCGGTGACGACAAAACTACTTTGATTTAGTCCAGCATCCGCTTGACAAACTTGACCCACTAATCCCTGCACATCTATCGGTTGAGTGGGTAATTGATTTAAATCCCGACTGGGATCAACATCAGGGGTATTCAGCACCACATTACCGTCTAACCCAAATCGAGAACTGGCAGTAATATCACTTTTTGGTGTGCGCTGGGGACGAAATTCTAACCCAAAAATATTTTGCGCGGTGATATTAATGTTGCCGCCATCACCCCCAAAAGCATCGGCAACTATGTCGCTATTTTCGTCTTCCACCGCCACAATAAATTCGGTGTCGATAGTAATATTTCCCCCATTCCCCTGACCGCCAAATGCTTCTGCCGAAATCAAGCTATTGCGGCGCATTGTGATTAAATCCTCTACCTTTAAGGTCATATTCCCGCCTTCACCGGATACGGTACTGGCAATCAAAGCCCCTTGGTTATCTAGGTTAATCGAGTTGGCTGTAATCTGCATTTCCCCGGCATTTCCTGTGGCTTGATTTGGCAGAATCAGACCTTGCAACACCCCAAATCCTAACGTGGAATCACTCAGACGTAAGTCATTGGCTGCTGTTCCGGTTGCGGCTGTAATTCTTGCGCCATCCCGGACTATCAATTGATTCGTATTCACCTGCAAATTCCCCGCATTTCCTGTACCAAATCCCTGGACATATAATCCACTGGGAAACCCATCGGCAGATGTCCCGCTTAATTCTACCGATTCAGCCGCATTGACGAATAAATTTCCCCCTTGCCCATCACCAACCGATGAAGCGGTGACAAATCCCCCATCTTGGATAATTAATCGCCCCGTATTAATGGTCAGATTTCCCGCCTTTCCTCCACCTGTGGGATTCGCTAATGTATTGATGGTATCAGTACCTAAGGTGCTGGGAATGATATTAATCGGAGATTTGCCAATCACTTCTACTGATTCAGACGCATTCACGGTTAAATCTCCACCTTCACCGGAACCTGCTGTGCCACTCTCAACAAATCCGCCATCTCGGATAATCAAGCGGCGGGTATTAATCGTTAAGTTTCCCGCATTACCAGTACCTAGAGTTCCAGAGCTTAAAAGACTAGGAACACCCTCAACCAAAGACACCCCAATCACCTCTACAGACTCAGAGGCATTCACCTCTAAATCTCCTCCTCTCCCTTGAGCAAACGTCGTTCCGGATACATTTGCCCCTTCTTGAATCATCAATCGTCCGGTTTCAATGGTTAGGGTTCCTGCATTTCCAGAACTACTTGCTTCGGTAAACAAACCCCCAATGTTTCCATTTAAGACACCCGTCAGTTCCACGGTATCGGAGACTTTTACGGTTAAATTGCCCCCTTGACCCCTGCCAAAGGTTGACGTTGATACCTGTGCGCCCGATCGCAAGTTTAATTGCTGTGTTTCAATGGTGATATTTCCCGCCGCACCATCTCCGGCTGTAATCGAATAGAAGCCGCTACTGGGAATGGTGGCGAGAAAATCCCTTACCCCAGGAATGGCGTTTAACAGGGGATTATCCACCGCACCCCCCATCGTCACACCACTGGCTTCGACGGATTCTGTGGCTTGTACCGTGACATTTCCGGCTGGGATTGCCCCTAAGGTTCCAGCAATCACTCGTGCGCCATTGGTTAAGGAGACTGAATTCCCCTGGATTTGGATATCACCGCCTTGGAGATTGGGCGCAGGAATCGGACTGATACTCGCACTACCAATGAGATGATTATCCCACGCGATCGCACCTTGACTACTTAGTTTAATCCTTCCGCCCACTGCACCAATGGAGAAGATATCAGAGGTGAGGATATCTCCCTGCCCAATTAAGGTAATATCGCCACCATTCCCCATTAGAGAACTCGCGTTCACTGTGCCATTAACTGTAATACCCTCTCTGGAGTCAATCGTGATTGAACCGATAGTCGCCGCCGGATTAACTGGATTCGGACTTATCGCCGCTCCCGAAACACCATTAATCGTAATTTCTCCACCTGTTAAGGATAAATTTGGTTGGTATTGATTGCTGACAAAGACAACGCCATCCGGTGCATCAACAAAGATACCGCCAATCCTAATATCAGCACTTGTGGGAATCCCTAAGGGATTGGGTAAAGGTGGAACAATAATTCCCGTGGCTGGGATACCCTGAATATCTGGGATATCAAACGCTGTTGTCCCCGCCCGAATATCTAACGTTGGTTTTGCTTTTCCATCAATTAATACAGTCGTGCCATCGGACAAAGTAATGTTCTCAACAATACCATTTATGGGGTCAGCCGACAGAATCACAACTCCCCCTGGAATCGTCACACTCCCTCCCGCCAGAATATGTAGTGACGCGCCTTGATACCCGCCTAAAATTACATCTCCACTGGCACGAATCATTGGGTCTTCTGGACTTTCTAACCTTCCCAGATTTCCCTCTAAATCTTCTATGCGAAAACTGCCCCCGGTTGTATAGTGTGCATTTCCCTTAACTGGATTAGCTGAACGCAAGACTAAATCTGCACCGGAAAAGAGTCCACTATTAGGATGACTCAACGCCGAAATAGTGATAAGGTTAGCGCCTTCCACCTCTAACTGATTTCCCGCCGCCGCGATAAACGGATTGCTGATTGTATCCTGCATTATTACTGTATCTGTAGCTTGCAGGTTTAAATCTCTTTGGGCAGAAAGTTGACCTTGTAAATTCAGATTGCCTGCTGCTAAGGTTAAATCTTGCCCAACCTCTAAGTTCCCCCGATTAGCAATAGAAGCAGTTGCCGGATTTTTCCCATATTGCAATCCCGGTGTTACATTAATCGTGAGTATTGGTGGGGCTTGGGGATTGCTAGCGCTAAAATTAAACCCATGATTAAATACCACCCCATCGGCTGTGCTTGCGACAAAGGAACCCGCTACATCCAGACGCGCCTGTTCACCAAATATAATCCCATTGGGATTGAGTAAATATAACGACGCACCTCCGTTTACACCCAATGTTCCCAGAATGTCGGATATATCAGAACCCGTCACACGAGAGAAAATCGTGTCAATTCCAAGGGGATTGGCAAAATAAACCCGCCCCCCCTCACCTACATTAAATTCCCCAAAACTGTGGAACAGATTTGTGTCGCGAATCGCCCCTCCTTCAATCAAATCAGCGGGTAAGCCTTTTATCTCCACATTTGGTGTCACGATAGAATTTTCAGCACCTAAGGTAGTATCAGGAGTCATTTGAGCGAGGACAGGATTCTCTAAAACAGTAATTGTCCCTCCCATCGCTAACAATCCGGCTAGTTTCACTGTCCAATTTCTAGTCATTTGGTAGATAGTCCTTCCCAAAAAAGTTAAAAAAAAGTTAATCATGCCGCCATTAAGTTGAATTAATCTACCCCCCTGGGATAGAGACAACTTATTCTGATTTTTGTTAATTTTGAGGTTCATCGCCACACTTAATCACAGAAACTGGGATTAACCCAGAATGCTTTAGGCGTAGAATTGGCGATAGACGCGGTTAAAGTAACATTTCCCTCAGCATCAATTTCCCACCCATTGGCTTCCACAATTTTAACATTTGACCTTGGTATTGTTGTCGTCACCTCAACCGATTCATCAGCCTCTGATTCTAAGGGAATCCAATCGGCTAATACCGCTTCCCCCCGCAATAACTCATTCGGTTTGGGCGGTAAACCCCCGCGCCCCGTCACCACAAACTGACTGCGGTTTTCCACCACATCAGCCTGACACACTTGATTCACTAATCCTCGCACATCCACAGGCTGAGTTGGGAATTGGATTAATCCGCGACTGGGGTCACTATCGGGCGTATTTAACACCACATTCCCCTCTAACCCAAATTGAGAACTGGCAGTAATATCACTTTCTTGCGTTCGTTCTGGACGAAATTCTAGCCCAAAAATACTTTGAGCGGTGATATTAATATTGCCCCCATTTCCGCCAAATGCATCCGCGACAATATCACTATTTTCATCTTCAATCGCCACGACAAATTCCGTATCTATATCAATATTGCCCCCATTCCCTTGACCCCCAAACGCTTCTGCCGAAATCAGACTATTGCGGCGCATTTGGATTAAATCTTCTACCTGAAGATTGATATTACCCCCCTCACCCGAAACTGTTTTGGCAATGAGAGAACCGTGATGATCAAGCTGGATGGAATTAGCCTCAATCCGCATTGTACCAGCATTTCCAGTGGCTTGATCACTAAACTCAACCTCTAGCCCAAACCCAAAACTAAAGGAATTAGCTGTAAGCTGCGTATCATCCGCTATCGTTCCCGTAGCTACAGTTATCCTTGCTCCATCCTCAACCCTCAATTTCTCAGTTTTGACCTCTAAATCTCCTGCATTTCCTGTACCAAATCCTTGAGCATATAAACCACTAGGAAACCCATCGATTGAACGATCACTCAAATTTATTGATTCAGTCGCATTAACTTGTAAATTTCCCCCTTGCCCTGCACCAAAGGTGGAGGCGGAGATAAAGGCACCATCTTCTATTCTTAACTGTCGGGTATTCACCAATAAGTTACCCGCGTCTCCCGCATCAGGCGATAGGGAAAAGGTATCGACAGAAATGGCGCTGGGAATCTCACCGACGGCGGCTTTACCAATAATATCTATTGATTCCGAAGCGTTCACGGTTAAATCGCCACCATCTCCTTGGCTAAAGGTGGTTGTACCAATCGCACCGCCATCGCGAATCATCAACCGTTTTGTATTCACAAAGATATTTCCCGCATCACCGGTGCCTCTGGCGATATTGCCAATGGCACTAGGAAAGTTGCCCTCTGGTGTTGTGCCAATAATATCGATCGATTCCGCCGCATTTACTGTCACAACTCCCCCATCACCCGTCGCCAAAATTGTTGAGGCTGAGACTAATCCGCCATTGCGAATAATCAGTTTGTCTGTATTTATGGTTAAATTACCAGCATCTCCCAATCCGTTGGTTTGCGAGAATAAGCCACCCGCATTATCGGGGGATGAACTGCCAATCACTTCCACTAAATCAGCATTTATGGTTAAATTTCCACTATCACCCTGACCGATGGTATTAGTGGTGACTCGTCCTAAATCTTGACTGAATAATCGTCCCGTTTCAATGTCGATATTTCCAGCATTTCCTGTGCCGATAGCTGTTAGTGCATACAAACCACTCCCGGAAATTTGTCCCAGGATGGGGTTTTCGGTAGCCGTTAACGCGGCGGCTAAAGCGGGTGCTGATACAATGTTCTCCGGGAGACGATCAAGTCCTGCCAATAACGCTCTAAACAAGTCTTGGTTAACTGGATTATTTGATAGTCCCTGAAATTCTACCGAATCGGCGGTTGTCACTTGCAAGTCTCCCCCATTCGCCGCACCCAATGTGGCGGTAACAATGCGAGCGCTATTATTTAAAGATAGGGATTTGGCATCGACAATAATGTCACCGCCGCTAGTACCAGGTTCTGGGCTGATACTGATACTGCTAATCAGGTGATCATTGACCAATATCGTGCCATTGCTTCTCAGGTTGATCGTACCAGCTAACCCGCCCACCGACAGGATTTGAGACGTGGTCAGGTTATCCTTCGCCTCTAGGAAGATATCGCCGCTGCGAGTTAAGCCAGAGGGATTGAGTAACCCATTCAGCGCGATCGCACCTTGACTACTTAGTTTAATCGTTCCTCCTAATGCCCCTAGAGAAAAGACATCTGAAGTGATAATATCTCCTTCCCCAATCAGGCTAATATCGCCACCATTCCCCATTAGAGAACTCCCATTCACTGTGCCATTAACTGTAATACCCTCTCTGGAGTCAATCGTGATTGCACCGATAGTCGCCGCCGGATTAACTGGATTCGGACTTATCGCCGCTCCCGAAACACCATTAATCGTAATTTCTCCACCTCTTAAGGATAAATTTGGTTGGTATTGATTGCTGACAAAGACAACGCCATCCGGTGCATCAACAAAAATACCGCCAATCGTAATATCAGCACTTGTGGGAATTCCCAAGGGATTGGGTAAAGGCGGAACAATAATTCCCGTCCCTGGGATACCCTGAATATCGGGGAGATTAAATGCTGTTGTCCCCGCCCGGATATCTAACGTTGGTTGAGTTTTGCCATTAATAGATAAAATCGTGCCATCTGAAAGAGTAATGGTTTCTACAATACCATTTATGGGGTCAGCCGACAGAATCACAACTCCCCCTGGAATCGTCACACTCCCTCCCGCCAGAATATGTAGTGAAGCGCCTTGATACCCGCCTAAAATTACATCTCCACTGGCACGAATAATGGGGTCTTCTGGACTTTCTAACCTTCCCAAATTCCCTTCTAAATCTTCTATGCGAAAACTGCCCCCGGTTGTATAGTGTGCATTTCCCTTAACTGGATTAGCTGAACGCAAGACTAAATCCGCACCGGAAAATAGTCCACTCGACCGATGATTCAACGCTGAAATATTGATACCATTCCCACCTTCCACCTCTAACTGATTTCCCGCCGCCGCGATAAACGGATTGCTGATTGTATCCTGCATTATTACTGTATCTGTAGCTTGCAGGTTTAAATCTCTTTGGGCAGAAACTTTACCTTGTAAATTCAGATTGCCTGCTGCTAAGGTTAAATCTTGCCCAACCTCTAAGTTTCCCCTATTGGCAATAGAAGCATTTGCCGGATTTTGCCCATATTGCAATCCTGGCGTTACATTAATAGTGAGTATTGGTGGGGCTTGGGGATTGCTAGCGCTAAAATTAAACCCATTCTCAAATACCACCCCATCGGCTGTGCTTGCCACAAAGGAACCCGATACATCCAGACGCGCCCCTTCTCCAAAGATAATCCCATTGGGATTGAGTAAATATAAAGACGCACCTCCGTTTACACCCAATGTTCCCAGAATGTCGGATATATCAGAACCCGTCACACGAGAGAAAATCCTGTCAATTCCAAGGGGATTAGCAAAATAGACGCGCCCGCCTTCTGTGATATTAAATTCCCCAAAACTGTGGAACAGATTTGTGTCGCGAATCGCCCCTCCTTCAATCAAATCGGCGGGTAAGCCTTTTATCTCCACATTTGGTGTCACGATAGAATTTTCAGCACCTAAGGTAGTATCGGGTTGAATCTGCGCCAAGGTAGGTGAGGCGACGGATGCGATCGCGCCCCATCCCGCTATAATCAGGCTTAACCCCCATGGTCTATGCCATAATGCCTGGTTTGCCATATCCTGAGATGGTAGATGATGTTTAAGAAGGCACTATTATATCTCAAGTCGAGACGATTTAACCCTAGGGAACAGGAAACAGGAACAGTAGGCTCACATACTGTACCAAAATTTCTAACCGATGCTATCCGCCTAACACTGGACAACCGTGGACAACACGATCATTCCATTGATGGATAGCCAGTCTCAGCAAACGCTACGTTATTGGGGTCACGGAATCTATGGGTGCTTGCCAGCTCATAGTTTAAAAGCCGTCTAGGTTTAAACAGGTGATTTAGGTATAACCAGTGACTTAGGCACAACAAGCCTTAATAACATTGACGAGGCACAATTTACCCTAGTAATAGGAGTTTCGCATTATGCGAGTTTTCGTAATCAATCAAAACTTGGAGCCACTAAATACTTGTCATCCCGCCAAAGCCAGACTA
>NZ_JAVKEW010000007.1:0-52411 GCF_040226375.1 Coleofasciculus sp. G2-EDA-02
GACATCTTTTTAAGGGAAAGAGGGGTGAAATGCTTTGTCTACCAAGCTTTTAAGCGGCTTGTCACCCCTTCAGGTTGTCCTCTCTTAATCGCCAAGGCTTTTGCTCATTGTTTTGTTAAGCAATATTTCGCCAGCAGCGTCGCGTAGCGTAACGCACCCTACAGATAGAGCATATACTGACATTTTCTTAGCTTGACTCGATGTCGTTTCGGTTAAACTTGTCAAGTTCTGATAATTTAAACGATTAGTTCCCCCAGAAAGGTTTAAATTTTCCAATCAGAGTCCTGTCTTAACAAAACGTCATAATTGTTCTTTTTTTACCCCTTTTCCAAAATTATCTACGAGTTTTCAAGGGTTACGGCGATTGTGAGAAGATTGTGCGATTTTAAGGTATACTATTTATGGTGGGTTTTTTGTGGGCAAAATTAATCTTGACGCAGCTAAACCTCTTGAATATTCGGGCAACTTTGTATAATTTATGGTTTTTGTCTCACTGCCAATGTCCCCGTGGACGCATGTATTTTGTTAAAGTTTCGATAAAAATCATTGCTAAGTATTGACAAAAACACAGATTACACAGATGGAATGGTAGTTTTCAGAACAGTGAATAGTCAGGTACACAGATTGACAACCTACTTAGATTATCGCCAGTTACCGATGAGGATAAAGGGTGCCCAGTAGGCGGGGTGGGCATATTGGTTGTTGATTTCTGGACTGTTTTGGGCTTGAATCAGTTTTCGTTGTGCTAGGCTCAGTGCTTGGGCTTTACTTATTTCAGAGTTGAACCAATTGTGGTAAAAGTCAGTGACGAGGGTTTTGGTCGAGGCGTCGGGAATAAACCAGAGAGAGGCTAAGGCAGTTTTAGCGCCAGCTTGAACGGCGATACCTGCTAAACCCAAGGTGGCACGCTCATCGCCAACGGCTGTCTGACAAGCGGTGAGGGCAAGTAAATCGACGGCATCAGCCCCCTGACTCACCTGACGAATCGTGGTTTCTAAGTCTTTAAGCGTCAGTTTATTATTATTCCCGGTGACTAAGAATGTATCTTCGGGTACGGCACTAAACTGTCCATGAGTCGCAATATGGAGAATCGGATAAACCGTTTGGTTGAGTTCGGCTTGTAAGCGATCGCGCGTAAAATCATCGTCTAAGAGGGTTTTACTGCCGGGAAATAGGCTCTCAAGTTGCTGGAGTTCCGATTTAACGTTGGTGAGGGCGGGAAAGGTTTGTCCGTTTACTGTGGCTTTTGCCGTTAACCCCAGGGCTAACACTTGAAGGGATTCATCGGTTAAGTGTTGAGGTGCAGTGAGGGTTAAACTGGGGGTTGTGGCAATGGCGTAGGTTTCCACTAAGAAGCTTTCCCCATTATGTAGGGCAGCCATGGGAATGCTGCGTAAGATCCCATCTGAGATGAAAACTAGGGTGTTTATCCCAGCGGCGTCTAAATCGGTAATAAAGGGGCGAATTATCCAATCGTAGAGGTTTTGGGCAGGTTTGGGGTCGTAAATCAGATCCCGTCGTCTTTCCAATCCTCGGCGAAATTCATTGGCGGTTTCTCGTAGGGTTTGACTATCGATATTAATCCATTTGAGTTGGGTTGGCTTGTTGGGTAGGGTGAGCAGGAGCGCGGTATGATTGTTGAAGATAATTGAACGGAAAATAGCGGTATCGTCTCCCACCAGTTGCTCTACAGAGTTCTGAGAATTGGGTGTCAATCGACAATCATTGCCAAAGTAATTTTGCAGTTCGGCAAGTTTGAGGGCATCTATAGTTTTCAGGGCAGATTCTATTTCCAGTTGAGCTTCGGTAACTGGGAGACGTTCGACTCGTTCTAACTGGTATTGGGCAAAATCTCGATGTAAGGGATTAATCCGATCGCGAAAGTCAAATTGGACATCTGAGTCAGCCATGAGTAGTTCTTGGCGAATATCAGTTAACGTTGCGATCGCACGTTGGTAAGCGGCGATGGCTTGCTCTGGGTTTCCCTGTGCTTGAAACAGGCGGGCGGCTTGCCATTCCCAGAGATAGAGGCTATCTTGGGCGTCTCGGTTTTGATCGGCGGCTAACCGGGCTTTTTGGGTAAATTGTAAGGCTTGGCGATAGTCGTTCTGGCATTCGTAGAAATGACCTAATTCCCCCAGGGCAAAAGACTCGGAACGGGAGTCTTCTAGGCGTTGAGCAATGGATACGGCTGATTCGAGTAGGGATTCAGCTTGGGATGGTAGTTGGCGTGGGGAACATTGGTATTTCTTTTGGGTTATGGTAGAAGTCGCTGGTTGGAGATTGGCTAAATCGATCGCCGCATAAACCAGATTACGAGAATCGGGAAGTTGATTGAGTAAATCCAGAGCCTCTTTTAGGGATTGATTGATTTGAGCAGCGTCTATTTGGGGGGAAATTAGGGGATGTTGAGCCAATTTAATTAAATTAAGTAAGGCTCCCATTTGATTGGGTTGATCCTGTGATCGGCGAGCCAATTCTAGACTTTGCTGAAAATAACCAAAAGCCTGTTGGTAATCATTTAGCGCCTTTTGCCGAAATTGACTTGCCCGTTGCTTGGCACCCCGTTGTTGAGCCGAGTCAGCATAGCGCTCTTGGCTTTGTCCTTTACGGATGTAGGCATTGCCTAAACTGTTCAGGGTTGATGTATGATAGGTGGGGTGGTTAATCGCTAAACTAGCTTCTAAATCCGCGATCGCGTCTTCATAATTTCCGGTGAGCAGAAGGGCATTTCCTAAACTTCCCAGGGCGGCGGCTTCTCCTTGATTGTCTTCAGTGGTGCGGGCAATATATAGAGCGGTTTCCGGTTGGCAGTTTGTGGGGGAATCTGAGACACCACATAAAAGTGCGATCGCGTTTCGGGGTTGTCCGGTGGTAGTATAAGCTTGAGCCAGTTCAGTCAGGTTCCGCCCCAGATTCTGCCTATCTCCCAGTTGGCGATAATCAGCAATAACTTGGTGCCAAAACTCAATAGCCTGTTCCATTTGCCCCAGTTGTTGATAGGTTCTGGCGAGGTTTTCTCGAATAATGGCGGTATTGGTAAGATTATGGGTTTCTTGGTAGTATTCTAGGGCTGTTTGCCAAAGTGCGATCGCGCCTTTAAAGTCGCCAGCTTGGTAGTGCTCAACTCCCTGTTGCACCCATTGATTCGCTGGCACCGATTCAGCGATTGAGGGCAGATGATTCAGCCACAAGCACAGGAGTAGGCTGGTGAGAAAGCCTAGGGATTTAAGTCTGAATCGGTAGCATTGCATCAGCTGTCACGCTTTTAAATGGCTGGTTGAGACAGACGCACCGAGGGGTTTTGTTTGTAGTGAGAACTTTAGTTCTCGCTCCGCCTAGCTGGAGAGGGCTAAAGCCCTCACTACGAACCGCCAAACGACTACCTATATTGTCAGGCACTTCAATGGTAATTTGCATATTAAATAGCACTTGGCTGTCTGATTCATTACAATTTATTTTAATTATAAATCGGACTTGGGAATGAGACTGTCCATGGAAGGCTGATCACTCACTGATTTTCAGCTTATCGCATTATTAGGCTGTCAGGGCTGGAATAGGTTGGTCATTTTGTGCCATTGACTTGTCAGGTTTAGGAACTTGAGTTGGCAGAAAAGTGCAACCTGTTGTTGTCGGTTTGCCTGTATGGTATAGATATTCAGGTTATTTGCCGGGGTATTGTTCAATTTGGACAGGTTCCGTAGGGGCGCACCGACGTGCATGGGTGTCAACTTAAGGTAAAAAGCACGACTGGCAAGCATTTCACCCTCATCCCCTAACCCCTTCTCCCTTCAAGGGAGAAGGGGAATAAAGAAGCTTCTGGCATCACATCTAGAATACCTCTTCCTTCTTGCTCCCCTCTCCCGTGCCATAAAAGCGAAGCATCCTTAGTCCTCCCTCCTCCTAGGGGGGAACGAGGGGGGTTGGGAGAGGGGCTGGGGGTGAGGGGTTGAGGTTAAGTTGACACCAATGACCGACGTGCGCCCGTGTCAACTTAAGCCACATTACCCACGATAGGATACTGGGTGTGGGGTATGGGGTGTGGGGTGTGGGGGAAAGCGAGCAATTTTGGCTCACTATGTATTAAACGGAGCCTGTTTGAAAAAAACATTGTGGATGAATAGGTGAGGTGAATGGTGGTAGGTGTGAGGTTTTTAAGCCTCCAACAGACAATTCCATCCTGACACCCGACACCCGACACCCGACACCCGACACCCTTGCTCAACCGAGCTTTCACCTTAAGTTGACACCAATGACTGACGTGCGCCCGTGTCACCTTAAGGTAAAGAGTTCTTAGAGCGAGAATGTAGGGGCGGGTTTTACAGATAACTTATGGCACCCAACTGATAACTTGAATAAACCCGCCCTTTAAAATAACCAGGGGAGCAGAAATCCCATAGCTGAAAATTAGAATGGGTAAGGGTTATGGCTTAAGTTGACACAGATGACCGACGTGCACCCTTTAAGCGACAAAACAAGACAGTTCAGATCGAGTATCCTGGAGGTTTTGATGAACAGTCCCTTCTTGGAAAATTCAACAGGAGTAACGTGTTCCTACCTGGCTCAGATTCAATCTTCAAAACCCAGGTATTGGCAGTTAGGGTTGGCGAGTTTTTTCACCAGTCTTACTGTCTTGATTAGTCAGGATACTCCCCTTCGCGCCCAAATTACCCCAGATAATACCTTAGAAGCAGAAAGTTCTGTCGTCACACCCAATGCTCAAGTGCGGGGAAGATTAGCCGATTTGATAGAAGGGGGGGCAATCCGAGAAGCTAACTTGTTCCACAGTTTCCTAGAATTTAATATTGAAGAAAGACAACGGGTTTATTTTGCCAATCCAGTCGGCATTGAAACGATTTTTAGTCGGGTAACCGGGAATAACCCTTCAGCAATTTTAGGAACATTGGGAGTTAATGGCGAGGCGAATCTATTTTTCCTCAATCCCAATGGGATTATTTTTGGCGAAAATGCTCAGTTAGATATTCAGGGTTCCTTTGTGGCGAGTACGGCGAATTCTGTAGTATTTGAAGATGGCTCATCATTTAGTGCCACGAATCCAGAAGACTCCTCATTATTAACGATTAGTGTACCCTTGGGGTTGCAGTATGGACAGCCAGCAGCGGTAGTGAATGCAGGGAATTTGGCAGTTGGAGAGGGAGAGAATTTGACCCTGGCGGGGGGTACGGTGGTAAATTCGGGGCAGTTATCAGCACCCGGAGGAACAATTAGTCTGGCGGCTGTGCCAAGCCAAGGTTTAATTCATCTGGATTTAACGGGGCAAATTACCTCTGTTGATTTACCACTTAATAATGATACAAATCCGGTTCTATCTTCGGCGTCAGGTTTAGCAACGTTACTGGAAAATGCTGGATTAACTGAAGCCGATATTCCGATTGATTTTAATCTAGGCACTGTGGCAATTTTAGGTTCTGTGGATGCCTCAAATCCTCTGGGTAGTGGCGGTGAAATTAACGTGACAGGGAATCGGATTCAACTACTCAATGGGGTGATTAATTCCGGCGGCGTTACCGGGGGTGAAATTAATCTCACCAGTACCTTTTTGGAAAATCGGGGAGAGATTCAGGCGGATGGTGAACGGGGCGGTAGTGTCACTATTAATGTTACTAATTTTCTCGATACTGGGGTTCTCAGCGCCACAGGAAATGCTGGGGATGGGGGAACGATTCAAGTCGATTATCAGGGTACGGTAATTCAAACCGCTACGGCGTTGACTTCTGTAACCGGGAGTGAAAAAGCGGGGAGGATTCGGTTTCAGGGAGGACAGGTTTTCACCACATCTGGGAATCTCCAGGCACAGGGGGAGTTGGGGGGTGAGATTCAGTTATTTGGGGAGAGATTGCAACTATTGGGAACAGGGGTAAATGCCAGTGGGAATCAGGGTGGCGGTGAGATTCTGGTGGGTGGAGACTATCAGGGAAATACCGTGGGGGCAGAGAATGCCGACTATACCCTGGTGAATCATGGCACCAGGTTACAAGCCGATGGATTGAGGGTTGGGGATGGGGGGAAAGTGATTGTTTGGGCAGATGGGGAAACGGATTTTTATGGGAATTTGACCGCGCGAGGTGGGGCGTTGGCGGGGAATGGGGGAGTGTTGGAGGTATCGGGGAAAGGGAGTTTGGTGTTTGGGGGATTTGGAGAGGCGAGTGCGGCGAATGGGGTGGCGGGGGAGCTATTATTAGACCCGAAGAATATTACGATTGATACAGCTAATACGGGTGCATCGTTCCAACTCTTGAATCCTAATCCAGCGCCAGGAAATCAATTTGGGTTCGGGACTGCGGTACTCCCAAACGGCAACATTGTCGTGAGTTCTCCACAAGACGATTTAATGGCAGAGGATGCCGGAGCAGTATACCTATTTGACTCGAACACCGGAGCGATACTCGGAAGTATTCATGGTGCTAACCCAGGGGATAAGTTCGGCGATCGTGAAATAACAGCTTTGAACAATGGTAATTATGTTTTTGGTAATCGCTTTGCAGATATTGGCGGGGTAGAGGATGCTGGGACGGTAATTCTGGCTAATGGCACCACCGGGGCGGAAATTAGCCGTATCTCTGGTACTAACGGAATCGATAGGTTCGGCTCTGATGGAATAACAGCCTTGAGCAATGGTAATTATGTTTTTGCCAATCAAAGAGCAGATATTGGGGGAGTAGAAAATGCTGGGACGGTAATTCTGGCTAATGGCAGCACGGGGGCGGAAATTAGCCGTATCTCTAATACTGGCATACCAGAAAGTGTGGGCTATGTTGAAATAATAGCCTTGAGCAATGGTAATTATGTTTTCGGGAATCTAGATGCAGATATTGGGGGAGTAGGGAATGCTGGGACAGTGATTCTGGCTGATGGCACCACAGGGGCGGAAATTAGCCGTATCTCTGGTACTAACGGAGGCGATGCGTTCGGCTCTGATGCAATAATAGCTTTGAGCAATGGTAATTATGTTTTCGGCAATCACTTGGCAAATATTGGAGGGGTACGGAATGCTGGGACGGTAATTCTGGCTGATGGCACAACGGGGGCGGAAATTAGCCGTATCTCTGGTACTAACACAAACGATTGGTTCGGCTGGGGTGAAATAACAGCCTTGAGCAATGGTAATTATGTTTTCGGCAATAACTTGGCAGATATTGGAGGAGTGAAAGATGCTGGGACAGTGATTCTGGCTGATGGCACAACGGGGGCGGAAATTAGCCGTATCTCTGGTACTAACCCAGACGATAATTTCGGCCGTGGTGAAATAACAGCTTTGAGCAATGGTAATTATGTTTTCGGCAATCACTTTGCAAATATTGGAGGGGTAGTGAATGCTGGGACGGTAATTCTGGCTGATGGCACAACGGGGGCGGAAATTGACCGTATCTCTGGCACTAACCCAGAGGATTTTTTCGGCAATAGTGGAATAACAGACTTGAGCAATGGTAATTATGTGTTCGGCAATCCCAACGCAGATATTGAGGGGGTACAGAATGCTGGGACAGTGATTCTGGCTAATGGCACCACGGGGACAGAAATTAACCGGATCTCTGGCACTAACCCAGAGGATTTTTTCGGCAACGGTGACATAAGAATCTTGAGCGATGGTAATTATGTTTTTGCCAATCCCAACGCAGATATTGGGGGGGTAGTGGATGCTGGGACAGTAATTCTAGCTGATGGCACCACAGGGGAGGAAATTAGCCGTCTCTCTGGTACTAACCGAAACGATAAGTTCGGCTCTGGTGGAATAACCGCCTTAAGCAATGGTAATTACCTGGTAGCTAGCCCCGCCGCCAACAATGGAGCCGGACAAGTAGATATCGGCATCGCCAACCCCTCCTCCTCCCTCACCCACAGCTATTTCCCAAACCGCAATATTACCCTCACTCCCTCCACAATTACCCGCATCACCGATACTGGAACTGCTGTCACCCTGCAAGCGAATAACGATATTACCGTTAACCAAGCCATTATCACTGATAATCCTACAGGTAGTGGCGGTGCCTTATCCCTAGAAGCCGGACGAAGTATTCTCCTCAATGCCGATATCACCACCGATAACGGCAACCTATCTCTGTTAGGGAATCAGCCTTTAGCAGCAGGAGTGATTAACTCAGAACGAGAACCTGGTGCAGCCGAAATTACCATGAAACCCGATACTACTATTAATACGGGTTTTGGCGATGTCACCATTGAATTAGACACAGGGGAAGGATTAACTCATAACACCGTTGGTACTATCACCCTGGATAACATCAACGCCGAAACCCTCACGGTTGATTCAGCCGGAGCCATCCTCGGTAACGGTATCCTCTCTATTAACAGTGACGCCACATTCACCACCACCCTCGCCAACGCTGGAACTGTCAGCGTCACCAACACCAACCCCACCACCATCGGCTACTCGATTATTGGCGGTAACTTCCGGCTCAACTCACCCTCACCCATTTCCCATGCACCGGGAGAACCCCTGCAAGTCGCTGGCAACATCTCGGTTAACGGAGATAGCAGTAATCCTTTAATTAATAGTCTTGCTCTTCCCACCTCACCCATCGAAGAGAATGGGAATTTAATCATCACCCAAGTGGGAACTGTTAACTTACCCACCAACACCGTTACCGGAAACCTCACCGTCAATAGCCTACCGGGAGCCGTTCTATCGTTTAACACCGTCTTAGATAACCCCGCCATTACCCTGAATCAAGCCAACTCCTTTGGCGGTAGCTTAAGATTTCAAACCAGCAAAGACGGGATTAGCACCACAGGTATTCCCGGCATTACCCAAAGCGGTTCTTTAGACGTCAGCGGTACAGCTACATTCAATGCCGAAAACGGCACGATTACCCTCAATGACTCCAACAATCAATTTGGGACTCTCGCTTTTACTGGTAAAGATATTGCCATTCGGGAAAATGGCACAACTAATCTACTTAACTCCACCGCTACAGGCAATTTAAATTTAATTGCTGATCGTGGGATTAGCCAAGATGGAAATCTTACCGTCACAGGTACATCAAATTTTACCACGTTACAACCCGATGCCCCAATTACCCTGACCAATAATAACCAACTCACAGGAGATATCCACTTTACCACCAATGGGACGGGTAATGTTACCCTACTCAACACCTTAGCCACTCAATTAGCCGCCTCTAATGTATATGGTAACTTGACGATTACCTCTGGCGGGGCGATTACCCAAACCGAACCCTTAAACCTGACTGGTATAACCACATTGAAGGCGGGTAACAGCGATATTATTTTAAATCAAAACAATGATTTTAGAACTCTTAGTATAAACGGTGGCAGAAATGTGAGAATTAACGATCGCAATGATATTAACCTAATCAACTCCTCAGTCTCTGGCAATTTCAATGTCAACGCCAGAGGAGACATTACCAGCCAAAATATATTTAACCCCAGTGGTTCAATCACACTCACCAGCACTAACGGTTCTATCGATACCACCCAAGGTACGCTCCGTACATTTTCCTTAGGGGCTGGCGGTGCGATCGCCCTTTCGGCTCAAGGTAATATTACCCTGGGCAATCTTGACGCTCGTGGGGTAAATGGTGGCGGTAATATTACACTCACCAGTCAAGGGAGAATTGCTTCAGCCAATAGTTTCATCCGTAGTAGTACCATGAGTCCTAGCAGTGATTCAGGTCAAGCTGGGGACATTACGATTCAGGCTGAATCCGTTTCCTTGACTGACACAATCCTATCCGCTTCTACCTTGGGTTCAGGGAAAGGAGGAACAATTACCATCAATGCCGCTGAATTCGTAGAATTACTCAATGACAGTCTAGTCCTAACCACAACAACAGGGAACGGCGATGCTGGAGACATCGAAATAACCACCAGCCAACTGAACATTTTTAACGGTTCACAAATTGGAACAGCAACAGTCAATCAAGGAGCCGGGGGAAATATAATCGTCAACGCCTCAGACACCATCAGAATCGCGGGTACTGCCGCTGATGGAGTACCCAGTGGTTTATTTACCGCCGCCCTTTCCGGCTCAACTGGAGTCGCTGGAGACTTAGCGATCGCAACTCAAACATTATCCCTGGAAAACGGCTCACAAATCTCTGCCCGAAGTCAAGGAGAAGGTGACGCTGGCAAAATCGCTCTAACTATTGCCGACACACTCACCGCCACCAATAGCAGTATCCTCACCGCCACCGATCAATCCGCTGGCGGCGCCATTAATATCACCGCCGCTGATATCCGACTCTGGGGCGACAGCGACATCACCACCAGTGTCTCCAGTGGAGGTGACAACGGTGGGAACATCATGATCACCGCTGACTCCATCCTGGCATTTGCTGATAGCGATATCTTAGCCTTTGCCCGTGATGGCAGAGGCGGCGACATCACATTAAATACTCCCATCTTCTTTGGCTTCGGCTATACCCCTGCCGCCAAAGGCACTGATCCGGCTACCCTAGATCATAACCAGCGTGTCGATATCAATGCCGATGCCGCGATCGATGGCATAATTACCATACCCGACCTCACTTTTATTGAAAATAGCCTCATCGATTTACCCGACAATTTCATCGACAGCGACAATCTAATTGCCAATAGCTGCATGGTTCGGGCTGATCAGCAAAATGGCAGATTCATCATCACCGGCGCTGGCAACTTACCCCTGCGTCCCGGTGATCTTACCATTTCCCCCTATCCCACGGGCACCGTGCGGATGATTCCCACAGAAAGTACCACTCGCCCCTGGCAAAAAGGCGATCCGATTGTGGAATCCACTGGAGTCTATCGACTCCCTGATGGACGATTGGTGATGAGTCGAGATTGTTCTTAAATGCTCCGATCAACTCGATTGCTTAAGACGCGATGGCGAAGCGCCGCTGCGAAGCGCAGATCGCAACAAAATCGTTTTAAGGATGTAGAATTGTTTTGAAATTTTCAGAGTGCAATGAGGCAAACAAAAACCCCAGACAGGCTCTGGAGTTTTTATAAATCTTTTAATCAATGAAATATTGATTGATTAAACATCTTGCTTTGTTTTATTCTTTTTGCGAGAATACTCTCGTTTTAAAAATGATCCAAAGCCTAGAGCTGTAGCTGAGCCAAGGATAGTCAGAGGCTCTGGAACTGGCTCTGGCTTCAATTGACCAAACAGCATCGTTTGGTTTGACATGCCTTCTTCAGTGATGAACTGAGTTACTTTGGGACCATCAATAGTATCTGAAAAGCCTAAAATCTGTAGCTTAAATGTCTTTCCATTATAGGAAATCGTTTCTTCACCTATAGCGCTGGGAATATCAACGACATCAGGACATACCGTGGAGCCTTGAGGATCACAGGGAGTACTGTTAGGAGTTTCATTGTGAGCGAAATCAAATGTAAAGTCTTGACTCACTTGCCCATCGATATCTAGATTCAATGTCAACGTGGCACCTAGGAAGTCGCCTTGTCTAATCGGGAAGTTGTCATGAGTAAATGTGCCAAGTTTGAAGACTTGAAACGTTGTGTCATCTACTTCGACGCCACCGTTGCCATCGAAAACGTATGAACTTTGATTGTTAGATGTGTTAGCCGGATTTCCCCAAGAGATAGTGTTCCCGTTATTCATAACGTCAGCAGCAGTTCCTTGAGGATTTGACCAGGTTCCTGATGTGGTTACAGTGGCAGCATTAGCGACATTAGTATAACCCAACGCCAAGGTAGCAAAGGCAATAGTTCCCAGAGCTTTATTCAGATGTTTCATTGATTTCAAATTATTACATTCCAGTCATTACTTCCATAATACAAGCCAGGTTTATGTAAGGATATACCCTTATCTGCAAATTTAATGGCGTAAATCAACAAGGCACTTGGCAAGATTCGGACAATCAGATTGCAGAAAACTGCAAAGGGTGAAAACTGCACAAAGGGACAACCGATTAAGGTGCATAATTTTCTGAACCATGGCTTAACAAAAATCCCATCCAATAGTCCAGGTCAATCCATAAAGACTAAGCCAAAAGTTGCTGTGTCGTCTCTGGCTTCTTGCTACCTTTTTGAGACGACAGACATATTTTTGTTGCCTTTGACAGCGAGTTTTGTTGCCTTTTAAAGAAGCGATAGTAGTCAACTTTTGACTTTTGACTCCTCTCGTAGCGCTATAAGCTGTTCGGCATTTAAACCTTCCTTAATGTCAATAATGGCGAAATCCTTGTACTGTGAGCATCTTGCTCGCTACCCATTCCCAATTAAAATGCATGACAGCTTAGTGGTTAAGGTGCGTTACGCTTCGCTAACACACCCTACAAATAGAGGTTTTGCGTAAGTCCTACCAATGAAATTATCAAAGCTCAACCCAATGTTTTTGGGCGTCGTCTGAGGCAATGCCAGGATTCTGAAGTCCGGAAGAACTATAATGTTACGATGACCAATGACCAATGACCAATGACCAATGATGCTTTCCTCGCCCTTAGTGTTGACGATTCCACCCTCAATTAAACTCAGCGATGACCAGTTTTTTGAACTGTGCCAAATCAACCATGATTTGCGATTAGAACGTAACCTGAAAACCGGAGAAATTTGGATTATGACGCCAGCGGGGGGAGAAACAGGAAATCGCAATTTTTCCCTAATCGTTCAACTTGGTTCATGGGTAAAACAGGATAAAACCGGGATGGGTTTCGACTCTAGCACCGGATTTCGGATTCCAGGAGCAATCAAAGAACCCATGTCACCGGATGCGGCTTGGGTGCGATTAGAACGCTGGAATGCGTTGACGCCTGAACAGCAGCAAAAATTTCCCCCAATTTGCCCGGATTTTGTGGTAGAATTACGCTCTCCCAGTGATACATTGAAATCCTTACAAAAAAAGATGGAGGAGTGGGTACGTTTGGGCGTACAATTGGGTTGGCTAATTGACCGTACTGGCTGCCAAGTTTATATTTATCGTCAAGATGGTTCTCAGGACTGTTTACAGAATCCGGAAACCCTATCGGGTGAGATGGTGCTTCCAGGTTTTGTATTAGACATGAGTGAAATTTGGTAGGAATTGATAGCTTGCACCCGGTTAATATATTGTCCAGATTCTTACCTAATTTATAGTTCGAAAAAGTTTCTTGTTCCCTTCCGGTTCCCTCCCCTTGGTAAGGGGAGGGTTAGGGTGGGGTTGATTTGGGAAAAACCAAGACGATCGCATCAAATGTTTTCATTCAAATCAAGCCAACGCGATCGCAGGTTCTGAGAATTACACAGATTAACACACAGAGGACAACACAAAGCGCGATCGCATCCCATTGATCAGGATGACAATATCACAAATCCCGTAGGGGCGCACAGACGTGCGCCCTGACTGAAGGCTTGCTACAGATGGACTTTTCATCTGCATAAAGCGATTTGTGAAGGGTTACGTAACCCACCGGAAAAGTGGGTGCTCTGCGGCTTGTGTTCTTTGAGACGTTCATTAACTAAGAAATATGCGCCTAACGCACCCTACTGGCATGACCCAGCTAAAATTGTGCAATAGATTGATGGTTAAATTGGGCGCACGTCTGTGCGCCCCTACAATTCTAATTCACCATTTTAGGTGGGTCACGGCACTACTGGCTACTGCATTTAAGCAGATTACTTATCTTTCTTTTGCTTTTGCTTCTGGGAATGTTGTCGCTTGAGCAAACCTCCAAATCCTAAAGCAGTGGCTGAACCAAGGATAGTTAAGGGTTCAGGTACAGGTTCTGGGTTTACAGTACTTTGTGTGGCATTAAAGTTATCAAAGGCAAAACCGCCACCTCCCCCACGGCTAACACCAGAAATCCGAATGTAACCGATATCACCGCCTAAATCGCTGAAGGAAAAGTTATAGGGCAAAGCATCGAAAGTATCAGGACCTTCACCACCAGGGATAGGAGGTGTGGTAATGGAACTAACGACTGTCCCTGTAGAATCAAGCGCTGCGATCGAGTATATTTCGCCCCGATCAAGATCCCAGAGTTGACCTGATGCGCTTCTTGCAGGTGTACCTGTATATTTCACAATGAAATCATCGGTACTAAAAACATTAAATCCTCCAGGAGCACGTAGCAACCAGTCGCCTCCTTCATTTGTTGCTGTCCGGTCTATGTCCACACCACCAGGAAAAGAAGTGTAAGCGCGACCCGTATTTCCTCCATCGTTACGACTCTCAAATAGGGCATCGGCATCAATGGTTAAGTCGTTATTTGTATCAAAACCAAAAGTGACGGTAGTACCATTTACTGTGTAAGAATTCGTCAAAGCCGCGTTATCTGTCGGCGTAGTTATGCCATCGGGAAGGGTTTCAAAGTCGATAAGAGCAGCCTGAGCAGAACCCGAAAAACTTAGAAGTAAAGTCGTTGTTCCGGTTGCTGTAGCCATTAACAGTGGAGCTACCGATTTCTTGGTTATTGTTGTCATTTTTGCAGGTATTTTAGAGACAATCTCAATGAAGTTAAATCAACAGCGTAATTAGCTGTATTTCTAGAATACCAGTCAGATTTATATAATGCATTAACCTTTTCTGCCAATTTGATGGCGTAAATCAACAAGGTTATTGACAGGATTGAGCCAGTCAGATTGCACAAAACTGCACAAAATTGGCTGCATAAACGGGAAACCCTGAGCCATCAAGACTTTCAGAGGCATTGACAGTAGAGACTAAAATGCAACGTCTTTACCAGTTCCTAGAAAACCAGTAAGAGACGTTCCACCGGAACTCTACCAAGGGCTATTTGAGTAAGGCTATATTAAGTAGGGATTAGGGTGGGGTGGATTTGGGAAAAACCAAGACGAGCGCATCAAATGTTTTCATTCAAATCAAGCCAACGCGATCGCAGGTTCTGAGAATCACACAGATTAACACACAGAGGACAACACAAAGCGCGATCGCATCCCATTGATCAGGATGACACTATCACAAATCCCGTAGGGGCGCACAGACGTGCGCCCTGGCTGAAGGCTTGCGCCCCGAGTCATGGACTTTCCATCTGCATAAAGCGATTTGGCGGTGAAATCGGGCGCAGATGGGTGCAGTAAAAGGGCGCACACCGTGCGCCCCTACAATTCTATTCCACCTTGCTTAGGTGTGCCGAGCCACTACAGCAACTATGGCGGGAGAAACTTTCTTTTCACATATCCCAGTTAGGGCAATCAATGAGCCGCATTGGTATCAAGCCTCGATTTAATTGTCGAGGCTGCCATCCTGCCGCTGTTTTCTTGTGAATCAGTTCTAAGTAGTCGGACAAAAGAAAACAGCACTGTACTAAGTTTTGTAAACAAGCCTCAAACCCTTACAAAGGAAGAATGACAAAGGACGAATGACGATATCCACCGTTAGCTTTTATTGTGTCCACCTACTTAGAAAACAACAATGTCACTACTTGATAAATTCAGTCCCCTGTCGAGCGTCGCAAATTGTACTTGTGCGCTCCCACCTATGCCATCAGCATCAAAGAAAAGCGCTCCTGTCCGGTTGTTATAGATAAAGCGATCGCTACGATCTGAAGCCCTTGAACCGATGGTGAATTGACTAGAATCCAGTGTGCCTCGCCGCAATCCACCACCAAAGCCTCGGTCATCTACTTGGATCTTGTCACTACGCACATCGAAGTCAATGATAGTATCAATCCCTTCGTTTTTGGAATAGAAGGCAAACTTATCGGCTCCGGAACCGCCATGTAGCAAGTCATTTCCGGAACCGCCAGATTTTACAACCATATTACTTGATTTTTATGTCAATGAATTGTTTACTGAGCCATTGCGTAAATACGCTACATTTCTAGAATAAAAGTCAGGTTTATATAATGCATTAACCTTTTCTGCCAATTTGATGGCGTAAATCAACAAGGCTCTTGGCAGGATTGAGCCAGTCAGATTGCACAAAACTACATATCACATTGCACAAAACTACATAGGGCTTGCCGCACAAACTGGAAACCCTGAGCCATCAATACTTTGAGAGACATTGACAGTAGAGACTAAAATGCAACGTCTCCACAAAAGGAAATCTGGTAAAATCTGACAAAATCCTTTACACCCAAATTTCGGGGCGAATGTAGGGGCGCTTCGTCTTGCGCCCGTGTCACATTAATGCCGGACGCAAGCATACCGGAAATTGGGAACCCGACAAGGGAATGAATGTCACCTGACAACGACAAATGAAATTACAGCAGATTGCAGGTAAATGAAGTACACAAACGGAGTAATACTAATTACTCAGGGTGAAAATACCGTACCTTAAAAACTTCAGGACTTACGCAGCTATACCATCTATAGTGGGAATGGTGCGTTACGCGACCCTAACACACCCTACAGACAGAGGCTGTGCGTAAGTCCTAAAACTTGCTGTTGCGCTGTATCAAAAATCAATGCAAAATTTTTGGGCGTAATCTGAGGTAATGCCAGCATTCTGAAGTACGGAAAAACCATAATGTTACCCTGACGAATGACAAATGACAAATGACAAATTACAAATGACTAATGACAAATGACAAATAACAAATGACAATTAAATCAGGATGTATCTTACCGGGAAACGGACAACATTTGTAGAGGTTGGCATTACCATTTCAATATGTGGGGGCGCAAGCCTTGCACCCCTACAGATAGCTGTACCATCAGCATTGGGAAATTCCGATACAGTGGCTCAATCTTCTCCACCCCCTGGGATAACGATTCCAGAAGGTGCACCAGAAACCCTGGAACAAACCATTCCCAATCCAACTGATTTATCCCCTCCTCTACCACAGGAAACTCCCCTATCCCCACCTCAACCCAACCTACAGTTACCTGCGACTCCCCAACCGCCTCAAGTTCCCTCTCTATCCCCAGAAGTATTCCGCATTAATCAAATAGAAGTTCTCGGCAATACCGTATTGCAATCAGAAATCGCCGAATTAACCCAAACCTATCACAACCAAGACGTCACCTTTGAAGCCTTACTCGAACTACGCCAAAGCATTACTCAACTGTATATTCAACAGGGTTATGTCACCTCTGGCGCCTTTTTACCCAAACAAGATATTAGTGATGGGATGATCCAAATTCAAGTCGTTGAAGGTGAAATTGAACAGATTCAAATCCAGGGATTAAACCACCTCAAACCAGGATATGTGCGCCGTCGCCTGGAATTAGCAACCGATACTCCTTTCAATCAGCATCGCCTCGAAGAAGCCTTACAACTTCTGCAACTTGACCCCCTCCTAAATCAAGTCAATGCTGAACTAATCGCTGGCAGTGGTTCTGGCAAAAACATCTTACTCCTAGACTTACAAGAAACACCATCCTTTCACGCCGGTGTATCTGGTGCCAATAATCAATCTCCCAGTATCGGCTCAGAACAAGCCAATCTATTTATCAGCCATGATAACCTATTCGGATTTGGCGATCGCGTGACTGCTGAATACGGGTTCACCGCCGGATTAGACTTCTATCGTTTTAACTACGGGATTCCCATCAATGCCCGTGATGGTAAAATTAGCTTCAGCTATAGCAATAGTAACAGTCGGATTCTAGAAGCCGGCTTTGAAGACTTAGGCATCAGAAGCGAATCCCGCACCCTATCTGTAAATTTCCGTCAACCCATCGCGCGATCGCCTACAACTGAATTTGCCCTGGGTGTCACTGTCGATTGGCGTCGTAGCCAAAGCTTCCTACTCAATGATATCCCCTTTTCCTTCTCCCAAGGACCAGAGGATGGCGAATCCAAAGTTACCGTACTTCGCATCTTTCAGGAATGGAGCGATCGCACACCTAACCGCATCTTAGCAGCTCGCTCTCAATTTAGTCTCGGACTAGATGCCTTTGATGCCACAATTAATAATACAGGAACCGATGGGCGATTCTTTTCTTGGTTAGGACAATTTCAATGGGTGCAGCGATTATCACCCAAAACCGTACTCCTGACACAAATCAATACTCAACTCACTCCCGACTCTTTACTCTCCCTAGAACGATTTGGGATGGGCGGTGGAGATAGCATTCGAGGGTATCGCCAAAATCAATTGGTGACTGATAATGGCATTTGGGGTTCACTAGAAGTCCGGATTCCCCTCACCTCAAACCCCAATCAATTACAACTCGTACCATTCTTTGACATCGGTACAGCTTGGAATAATCAAGATGATCACCCAAATCCCAACACCATTGCTAGTTTAGGATTAGGGTTAAATTGGCGCATGAATTCCGATTTAGACTTACATTTAGACTATGGCATCCCCTTAATTAAAGTCAATCAACGGGGGGATTCACTGCAAGAATCGGGTTTCCACTTTTCCCTGGATTATCAGCCATTTTGATAAATTAGGTAGGCACGCCGAAAAGTTAACGGTGGAGTCGTCATTCGTTATTTGTCATTAGTCCTTTGTCAGGGATAAACTAAAGACTTTCTTGTTCCCTCACCGCCGATTTTGGGATGGTTAGGGAGGGGTGGAAAATTTCCTAGATCAGGTAAAAACAAAGACGATCGCATCAAACTCTGAGAAAGTGGTAGGGGCGCACGGCGTGCGCCCAGAAACTCCCTAAAATTTCTTCTCTACAATTAAATCAGGGCGGGTTTTGTTGGGGAGTTATTAGTAACAAGCTAGTTTGAGTTCCTAAACCCGCCCCTACAATTTAATCTCTGGTAGAGGCAATTCATGAATTGCCCCTACAGGTAGCGCCTAAACCGCCAAGAAAACCTTACTCATAATCCAGTTGCGGATCAACCTTAAATGTCCCCACAGACGCCTGCAACTCTCGCGCCACTTCCACCGTTTTCCGCAGTGAATTAGACACCTTCGTTGAGGAATCTGAGGTTTGGGCTGAAACCATAGCAATCTCATACATCAAACTACTCACCGCTTGAGCCGTTTGAGTCTGAGACACCGTAGCCGTAGAAATTAACTGCACCAATTGGTCAATCTGATAGGATACCTCTAACATCTGACCTAAACTATTCTTCGCATCATCCACCAACTGTGTCCCTTCTACCACCTGCTTGGTGCTTTGTTCCATCGCCTCAACCACCATCGCTGTTTCCCGTTGAATACTCTCGACAATCTCTTCAATTTCTTGAGTCGCCGCTGCCGATTTTGCCGCCAATTCTCCTACTTCTTCAGCAACAACGGCAAAGCCTTGACCCTCTTCACCAGCCCGTGCTGCTTCAATCCCGGCATTAATGGCAAGTAAGTTGGTTTGTAGGGCAATTTTCTCAATGATAGATACCACCTTAGCAATCTGTTGAGACGACTCACCCAAACGCTTCACTTTTTTCGCTGTCTCACCAATTGTACCCCGCAGATTTAAGATATTCTCTACCGTTAAATCCATCGCGGCTTGACCCATTTGTGCAGTATTGGATGCTGTACCAGCAACTATAGCCGCTTGGCGAGCATTCTCTGCGACTTCTTCAATCGACTGGGTCATTTGTTCGACAGAATTTAAAATATGAGTTGTTTCTTCTGCCTGTTTCAGTGCCGCTTCTGCCAGTTGGTGAATCGCTTTCTCGTCTTCCCCAACCGCCATATTCACCTGAAGCGCTGACTCTTGTACCCGCATTACAATTTGCCGCAAGTTCTCAACAATCGAGTTAAAAAAGTCAGCAACGGTGCCAATTTCACCAATGTTTACCTCTGCCCGTACTGTTAAGTCACCTCTGGCTGCTCCTTCTACATCATTGAGCAGTTCAACTAATTGCATTTGAATGGCTTCTTTTTGTTGACGTTGCTCCTCTGCTAGCATTTGGGCTTTTTGACGGGATTGCTCAATTTGAGCTAAGAAATCTAAACGATCTAAGGCTGAACCGAGTTGAATCGCCACCTGTTTAAAGAAGGTAATTTCTGATTCTTGCCACGCTCTGGTACTGGAACATTGATGAGTCACTAACAAGCCGTGAAGATCACCATACGCCAAAATCGGCGCGACTAAATTGGCTTTGACTTTAAAGGGTTCGAGTTGACCCAAATAACACTTGGTCAAACCCGCCTTTTGAATATCTTCAATCGCCTTGACTCGACCTTTCTTGTATTTCTCCACATATTGCTCCGCAAAACAGGGGTCAGCAATATTCGCGCCCAAGGCTTTGGGAAAACCTTCCGCCACAGATTCCGCCCTGATTGTTCCTTTCCAGTTTTCGTTAAACAGATAAACGATCGCGCGATCGGTTTTCATCGTTTTGCGAACTCCTGTAATCGCGGCATTATAAATTTCTTCCACGGTCACAGATTCCCGAATGCTTGACGTAATTTCGTTTAGTTGTTGCGCCCGTTCGGTTTCCGCTTCTTTCTCCACCAAGAAGTTCACCCGGTCTAAGGACAGACCTACTTGAATCGCTAACTTTTTGAGAAACTCAATTTCCGACTGCTGCCAATTATGGGGAGCATTACAGTGGTGGGCAATGAGTAAACCAAATAACTGCTCATCTTTGAGAATTGGGGTTACCAAATTGGCTTTAATTTGTAACCGTTCCATTAACTGGAGATGCTCCGGATGGAAACCGGCTTCAAAAACATTATTGGTGGGTACGACGCGCCCTTTTTGATAAGCTTCGATGAGAGCATCCCCAATACAAGCGTCTTCGATTTTATCCCCCAAAGCCCGAATAAAACCGGGAGCGACGGCTTCATTGGAGATGTATCCCCGCCAATCGGGTTGGAACCGATAGATTACCACCCGATCAACGCTGAGAATTTGTAACGCTCCTTGAACAGCCGTCTGGAAGACTTCCTCTAAGTCTCGTTCAGTACGAGCGCGGGAAATGGCGATTTTAGTAAATAATTCTGCCTGTTGAGTTTCTGCTGATTGCTGATATAATAATCCTTTAACGCTGGTCACGAGATTATTAAAAGCTTGTGCCAAGAGGCGGGTTTCTGTCGAACCCACGGGTTCAGCTTGCACATTGAGATCCCCACCGATCATCTGTTCAGCCGTGCCAACCAATTGTTTTAAGGGCATTGCCAAGCGACGGGCTAAAAACAACAGGGTTGCCGCGATCGCACCGCCTAAAAGCAGAAACGCTAAGGAAAAGGTCAACGTGGCTTGAGACCCAGTTTTGCGGAGATCACTTAGTTCCATGGAAACTGCAACTACCCAGTTGGTTTTGGGAACGGGGACGAGAAGATAACGGCGATCCGCGTAGGTAAAAGTGGCACGTTTTAAGGAATCGCCAACCTGAGAGGGGACGGACTCGATAGTTAGCTCCTTAAATGGTAGATTACTCACCACCGATTCCGCCTCAGAGTTCTGAGACTGTACGCTATCAAGCAACATTTTGACACCTTGCGCGATCGCATCACCGCCTACGACTGTCTGCTGACCTTGTTCATCCTGAATCCCCACGTTATGAATGACGGTGACATTGCCCTCGTTTGTTAGGGCTAAAAGCTGTATGATTTGGGAATCAACCCGGTGTAGTTCTGAGAGCAAATTATTCAGCACCGTCGCGAACACTGTAGCGGGTAAGACACCTTTGACCACACCCAAAAATTCCCCAGAGTTCGGATCAGTAATCCCTTGGCTCAGTTCAATCCCAAAGGTATTTGCCGATTGATCAAACGTCGGTTCGAGCAACCGACCCTCACCCGTTTTAGTCTGTTGCCACCATTGTTCATCCCGTTGCACAAAGTCCGAAAGTGGCTGACTGTATGCTACATTAAACCCGTGCTTATCGGTGAAAAATAACTCAGCAAATTCGCCAATTTCTGCCGTTTTCTGAAGATAACTATTCAGAGAGGGATTGAGTTGGACAATTTTATTCGTGGCAAAGGTTTGTTCAAGCTGTTCAATCGGAATTGTCGGCAGTCCTTCTTCTTGAGCCACTATCGCCGTATTTTTAGCCGCGTTAATAACTAATGGGTTATTTGCCACAATCGCCGGTATTTTTTCGGCTTCGGCTAACAACTCATTAACAAGATCACTGGTTAACAATGCTTCATTTTGTAATAACTGCTCAGTTTGTTTTTGGCTGCGCCCAGAAATAATTCCAGATGTCACCAATCCTGCTAATGCCAGGGGAACCAGTACCGCCGGCAAAATGGTTTGTAATAACTGAGTCCGCAGGGGAGTACTGGGTTGGGATGACAACTGATTGTAGCCTCCGGAAAGAGTACGCCACACGAAAGGCTGTTTAGCCCCTTCTGGAGGCGTCATTCCTGGAGGTGGAACGGGTTCTAGAGGGGGTTGACTGTGGGGATAATTCGTTGCACTTTTTTGATACCCTCTATTCAAAGCGTCTTCGGTGAGTTCATGGGATTGAGAGTTATAAGTGTTAAGTGGATCAAACTGAGTAGCCATTAAATTATGTCCTTGAAATGAGAGTCTTTTTGGATTTTTGATTGTTGATTGTCATACTCGCTCTTCGAGAAGCAAGCTACGTCAAAGAATTATGGTATTGGCTCTGGATAGGTTGAGTAACATCAGGGTCAAAAAAAGATAATGTTGAAACGCACCCCTACTCAAAACTCAAAACAGCCTTATACTTCATTGGTTATATTTGTTACCAAATCCGTTGCCACATTGACAGACGAAACTCTGTAGGCTGGCTCTAAATACAACAGCTCAACTTTCCCCTGTCTTCCTCTCTCCCACTCATCAACACGGGAAATGCTATATTAGCCTTACATCATTAGAAAACTAGACCTAAATCTAAAATCTAAAATCCCAAAGGATATCCGAGTGACTTTGGTGTAAAAAACACGGCAGATGTTTATCCTCAGGGGGTGTGCAAAAATAAACCCCGCACTTTTTGCTTGAATCCTAATTCACGAATGAAAAATGATAATTGACAATTGTCAATTTTCAATTGTCAATTAACTACGACGCCTAAAGCACTCGTCTACAAGCCACACTAGCCGCCTTTACACCCCCACCAGAGGCAATCAAAGCGCCGATGGGACCACCAACAGCTTCCCCCGCGATCGCCATTTCAATCGCCACCGCCAACGTACAAACATCTAAATCTGCTTCTGATGCGGGTTGCGCTTCTGGATGATTGTCTTTCCAGGCTTGGGCTAAAGGAACGGCAAGTTCTGCTAATTGATTTTCTAGGTCAAATTGCTGCACTTCTTCAGAAGATACAGTATCAGGGGTTGAGGGATTGATCTGACTTAATTGGTTTTCGGATTTGAATGAACTCATAGCGCTAGTACCTAAAAAACACCACATTCAGGAATAGTGGGATTGAAGCGAAAACGATAGATTACCCTGGTGGTGTCCAACCTTGAGGAGAATGGAAGCAATAAAGGTGAGCGATCGCTAACTCTAGGCTTTCATTCCCACATCTGGTTGAATCTGTAAGACAGTCGTATAACTTGTAAGACACTTTCCTTATCATAGGGCAACTACACGAGTATCAGCAACAAAGTCTTGGAGGTTTTATCGAGTCTTCATAAACTTGGACAGGGGGGTACAGGGGAAATGAGGGAGAATTTCCCCATCACTTCCCCTCCTCACCCACCCCTGAGACATTACTCAAACAGAACCGTCACCTCACTTGATTGGGTAAAGTAGTTCCAAATCGCGATCGCTAAATCATTCTCATATTCCAGCTTTTCTATACCCCGACAATTCTGGCAATCTCCTGTACATGATGAAGTTTGACCATCTGAAGTTTGACCATCTAGGGAACCCTCTGGAATTGCTAAACAAATGTTAACAACCGGGATCTCGTTTCCCTCACCCAATCCGTTGTAGGTGCTGAACGTCACCGCAGCAACATAGTCCATATTTATGATCAAATCGGCGAGTCGGATGAATGCCAAAATAAACTCCTCGCACAGATAATTCAATAACTGTTTTGTCAAAAAAAACCTTAAATAAAAAGGTTAAGTTATACACCCAATGGGTGAACTCAAGGTTGAACTCTTCAATTTGGTGTCGTAGATGCACTTACTCGCAACGGACTAGAGAATATGCCTCCTCTGGCTTGAGTTTTTCTCAAAGGAGGGTTTCTTTTCTATGCCATTGCGATGACCCTGAAAACGTACTTAACCGTAAGATAGCGTAAAACACGTAATACACCAATAGCATGATAGTCAATCTGCACCCTTCTCGGCAATAGGCTGATCACCAATATGGGTGATTAGGGATAGGTGAGTGGTAATTGAAAAATTTTTCCTGTGTACCGCCGCACCCCATCTTTCTCATTCCGCCAAAAAATCCAGCAACGCCTTCGCTGTCTCTTGCGGCGCTTCCTCTGGCAGAAAATGACCGCAGTCCAACGCCTGACCCCGAACATCGATCGCGCGATCGCGCCAGGTTTGTAAGACATCATAGCGGCGTTGCATTACGCCTTTTGCTCCCCATAGCACCAACAGAGGACATTGAATCTTCTGGTCAATATCTGCCTCATCGTGTTCTAGATCAATGGATGCGGCGGCGCGATAATCCTCACAGGTGGCGTGAATCACAGCAGGTTGGCTAAAGCAGCGAATATATTCCGCCATCGCCGCCTCGGTAAACCCCGCCTGTGTCGCACTCCATTGGTGTATCTTGGTCTTCAGGTAAAATTCTGGGTCAGCACCAATCAGTCGTTCGGGAAAATTATTCGGCTGGATCAGAAAAAACCAATGTTCGTAAGCTGTGGCTAACTCTTTATCCACCGTTTGAAAAATAGTTCGGGTGGGTACAATATCTAAAACCGCCGCCTTCTCAACCCGCTCAGGATAGTCAAGCAGGAGGCGATGCAACACCCGTCCGCCGCGATCGTGCCCGACGGCAAAAAAGCGCTGAAAACCCAGGATATCCATCAGTTCTACTTGGTCTTGGGCTGTTACCCGTTTAGAATAGGTCAGGTGGGCTGGATCAGAAGTGGGTTTCTCGCTCTCACCATAGCCGCGCAAATCTGAACAAACCACAGTGAAGTGCTGTGACAGAAGTGGCGCAACCTGATGCCACATTACATAAGTTTGAGGATAACCATGGAGTAGTAACAGAGGATATCCTGCGCCACCCATCACCAGATTAATCGTGGCACCTGAGGTAGAAATCCGGTGCTGGGTAAATTGCTCAAACATAACTGTGCCGATGGGGGACAAGTAGACAGATCTTAACCAAGTACGTTAGTTTATATTCAGGCATGGTATTTTGCTGGAACTCAGATTATTCATCCTTTTTCTTATCGCGATCGCGCCGTTGAGTCAACGAGAGGGCATTTACATTTCAAGGTAAGCATCTACCCTTCTAGAACATCGGTTCCATCATCGAATCAGATGCTGATTTTCTACAGAAAGATTAACATAAGTGACCTGAACATCTAGTTGATGATGTAGGGGAGCCGCTTGCACCCTGACATTAATTTTTATTTATAAAATTATTTAAAATGAATTTAACCCGTCTAATTCAAGAATTAAACAACTTTAGTAAACATGGTAATGGCGAGCTAATTCTACAAAACGCTCAGACAGTTTGGACACTTTACCTGGTTCGGGGTCAATTACTTTATCCCAAGAGTAAACATCATCCAGTGAGGCGCTGGAACAGAGCAATAAGGCAGCATCGAGCGAATTGGAACTGGAGGGATGATTACTCCCAGTTTTCAGACAATCATAGTTGGGAATGTCAGCTCATTGATCGCGGCTTGAGCAAAAAACAACTTAGTCTGATTCAAGCCAAGTTAGTCATTCGCAGTTTAGTTCAAGAATGTTTATTTGAACTTAGCCCTTACCCGGATTTAAACAGCGACTGGAAACCTACCCAAACAGCGATATCGACATTTTGCAAGGTTGTCGCCTTATCCACCAACGAAATACAAACGATTCTGGGTACAGCCATGCAAATGCAGCAACAATGGCAAGCGGCTGGCTTAAGTCACCTTAGCCCAACTCTAGCTCCTATTTTACAAGAGGGAGCAGACAATTCTGAGTTGCCGATTGAAAACAAGTATCTCAACGGAAAATTAACCTTGTGGGATATTGCTGTTGAGCTAAATAAATCCATAGTTGATGTCACTCAGTCTTTGACGGATTGGGTTAAGCAAGGGATGCTCAAATTTAAAGACATTCGTGATTTAGCGTTACCAACGAGTAACGATAACGTTGTAGATACTCCGGTAGTCGCCGACAGAAAACCACCGGAATTTAAACTGACTCCACTCAAAAACAAAACGCCTTTAATTGCTTGCATTGATGACAGTCCGGTGTTAACGCTCACCTTAAGAAAAATTTTAGTCCCCAATGGGTATCAAGTGTTGAGTATTCCCGAACCGATGCGAGGATTTTCCCAACTTATTGAATACAAGCCAGACTTAATCTTACTTGACCTACTTTTGCCCAATGCTGATGGCTATAGTATTTGTAAGTTTCTGAGAGAAACTCCTGTGTTTAAAAAGATACCCATTATTATATTGACGGCTAAAAATACGTCAATTGACCGGACTCGTGCTCAGCTTGTGGGTGCAACAGGGTTTTTAGCAAAACCACCTCAACCCCAAGAATTGTTGGACATGGTGCAGAAACATCTGGGATAAGCGAACAGAGACGTTCCGCCGGAACGTCTCTACTGTGTCTTAACCGATGTCAGTGGTTGCTATACAACAACAAGTGACTAATTGAGAGATTTCACATCAATTTTGAAATGGGCAATTAGGGTCATCCTTTCGTAGGATAAGAAGTACAGATGCAAGAGTTCGGGATTATCCTGATCAAGATGCATGACAACGCCATCTAAGGCGAGTTTGTGATGGTCAATCCACCCGCCCTTAGAATCCAGTAATACGCTGAAATAAGGACTTTTATCCGGATGGTTGGCTTTCAGTTCTTCGTAGTCTTGATAAAAAGGAGGGATACCAATCCCTAGAGGCATATACAACCCCTTATTATAGTTGTCTATAGGTAACTGCGGCAGGTCTTTGATATTGACGCCACTGATAAACAACTTATTTTCTTCCCCGGTTTTCGTATCCGTGAATGTCAATTCCAGTTCCTGTAATGTTTCATCGACACCTACAGGATCAATATTCCGAAGAACGGCTTTGTCAAATTGACCAATGCGCCAGTATTCATTTCCCCAGGGTTTATCTGTATTATAGTATCCAGGGGAAACAAAAGAGGCAAACTGAATCTCATGTTCACCGCTATAAAAATCGCCCCAGGTTTGTAAATTATTCGCGAGAACTGTTCTGACTTTACGGGTTTGCTCACCGGAAGCAATTATTTTTTCATCAAGGGGGAAATCGGCTTGAACCTCTTGCTCATCGATGACATTTCTCAGCAAATCAGTCTTGACAACGGTGCCACTGGGATCTTGCCAATGTTCTAGGCGTCGCCAGTATTTCCAATAGGATATATTGTTGATTTTTTCAAAGACTTGTTTGTAATATTCTAAGGGGAAGTCGAACCATCCTTGGTAGTAAAGGGCTTTATCTCCATCCTCTTTGGCGGTTAGAATAACTTCCCATAATCCACCATTGATGCAATTATTTGCCAAGGCAACTTGAACGAGGTTTTCTTTTTCAAAGCCATCGCCGCCACTAATTTCAATATGTTCGGAGTCAGCCGGAAAACTAATCTGTTGGCGGTTCCATTCGCGGTCAGTAAAGGCAATAACTTCTAACCCTTTATCGTTTTTGACCCATTCTGGTGCTTTTGGGGTTAAAAGGCTTAAGTCAATATTTTTGATAACGATTTTAGCCGTGTGGTCGTTATTCGGCTCTAGGACAAAATCGAAATGGGTATCATCTCGTTTGATAACGGTTAATGTCCGGTCGTTATAGCGTCGGAATTGCTTACTTAAACTTGATGTGTTGGCTGGATATTTAGTATTTGATAATTCCTTGAGATTAACCTGAATTGCATCGCTGACTTTATATCGAGTGGTCTGGCGATAAGCTAATCCAGCTCCTCCTAAACCTATTACACCAATGCATACGGCAAGCGTGCCAATTAAAATCTTTTGCTTTGTTTTCTTAAGTGTTTTGCTCGCATTTGAAGCGGTGTGCATTGGACTATCTTGAGGCAAAGCAGAGTTTGACATGCAAGTTTCCCTGGTTTTTTCGTTCTGAATAGCATATTAACTAATTCATTTAAACTTGTGCAACCTTTTTCTAACGACTGAAAAAAACTTCATCATTGCTTTAAAAAAACAAAAACATTACTTTATGGTTTCTTTATATAAAATGATTCATTTTGAATTGGTAATTTAGGTAAATAAAGCGCAAAAGCACTAGATATAGAGAATTTAAGAGCAAAAAGCATTATAGATAGGGTTTTAACCCTAAGGAAACTGATTTGCCTAAAAATGGCGAGAAACCGTTAAAAATGGATAATAGTTTTTGTTTGCGGAGATATTCTCCACCTTTAAATAGAAGAGGTAATTGTGAAAAAACTAAAAATATACTTGAGTAAATACTCGTAAAAAAAGTTTTATTAAAAGATTATTAGTAATTGTCTTGATGTGATATAATGCATTTTTTTGTATTAGCTGCTCATGAATTTGTCGGCACAATTAGATGCTTCTAGTATTACAGTCTTAGTCCTAAGACAAAACAGTTTGTGATAAATTGAAACATATTGCTATAAGCAGCTATAGACGTAATATAGAAAATACAAGGGTTGTGAGTTTATTCTCTCAGTTATTCCTACATAGAGACGGTGTAAGACAAATAGACCGGAAATGGAAATATTTGTATTACAAAGCACTTTCCCCCTGTTGAAAAGGAAATCGCAGCTATACAAACTTGCGTCCGCTTGCAGATGCTCAAAGCTCAAATGACAGTTTTTGAGTCTCCAGATAGTGAACTAACGCTAATTGCTACAGCCGGGGTGGATGGGAAAAAAGCGGTTGTTTCAGTAACGGAGTCAGGGGAGATGTTATGGGAATACCCGATATCAAAAACTCCGGTGGCAATTTCTGTAGGAACCGCAGGACAAGTTTATATCGCCCAAAGTCCAACCCTGGATGAGTGGGAAGCACCCGCGCCGATTACGTCTTTGTTGGCGGTGGCTGATGATGCGATTTACGTGGTTTGTGATGGAAATCTGATGCGTTTAGGGCGAAGATAGCGCAACGCATGAACCTACTTTTGAGCCGGAATTGGCTGCTCAAGTTCCGCTCGCCAAACTTGCCAGTAAACGCCAATCCGCTCAACAAACACTCCCGGTTTTTCCGCATAAATGCGTCGTCCCAAAAACTGGGCGGATTGCTGCAATTGTAGTCGTCGGCGGTCAATTAAACCCAATAGGGCGTCTAGTTGAGTGCGATCGCGAGCTAGTTTGGGCTCCTGTTTCAGCAGCTGGTGCAACACCGCCAGATCATGATCATCCCCTAGATAATCGCCTAACTCTTTCGTCTCGGATGCCATTTGATCCATCAAATCGGGCCAAACTAATTTGAGAATTCGCAGGTGATACCAAAGATATTTCACCCGCTTGCGCCAATCATGAAAACTCTCAACGCTGGGCTGCTTAACGGCACAATTTAATCCTTTATCCCCTCGCTTATAGACACGCTGGAGACTTGACTCGATGGCTGACCAATCATTGCTTTTAATTGACCAATGCTTAACCCGTTTCCGCGCCTCTTTAATCATCCGAATGGCATCGTCTTGAGCATTTTTTTCTGCCAAAACCCGCTCACTAATGGATTGACTGCGGGCTTCTAATGCTTGACGAACTTCCTTAAAGCCATTGGCTGAGATAATTTTGGCAAAATGTTCGGTTAAATCATCTAAGGTTTCAACCGTTACCTGAGCATCCCGCACATCCGATAACAATCGCCCTGCATCTCGGAAACAGTTATTTTCTTGGTGGTACGTCTGTGAACCAATTTCATCGCGAACTAAGCGCACTAAGGCTCGTAGCTGCTTCAACCGCTTACGAGCATCGTGAACGGCTTCCTCTTGGCTATCATCGGTTTGACCCAATAATTGGGCTAATGCTTTGTCAATTTGTTCGTAAGCAATGCGCTGAACTCCCTGAGATATAGATTCGTGTGCCTTTAATCGATATGCCATGGTTAAGTGTGCGATCGCGCTGGGAATTAGAGTAAGCTGACAATGCTGCCAGTAATAGGGAAGCAGGGGGAATTAAATATCAACATATATCCTACGTGGTTTCCCTTGCGGCAATTTCTTCAGCCTACTACATAACAGACTTGACTGTTCACTGGTTAAAACAATCGTTCCGTCGGGTAGTATTGCACCCCCTAAATCCGCATCGGTTAAATCTGCGCCACTCAAATCTGCGCCACTTAAATCTGCACCTCTCAGGTTTGCCCCTTGTAGGTTAGCACAATGTAAATTTGCCCAAATCAAATCTGCTCGGCGTAAATTCGCCCGACATAAGTTAGCTCTACTCAAGTTTGCCCGAGTCAAATTGGCTTTTTCTAAAATAATACCTTCAAGATTTGCCTGACTCAAGTCGATTCTCTGTAGATCTACTCCGTTTAACTCTAAGTTGCTGAGGTTAAATCCCCGATAATCCCGTTCTCCCGCCCCATACTCCTCCAGTAGGCGATCGGGTACTACTCTTATCCGTTCGAGTTTCTTAAACAACTCTTGCTTTCTAGCCGACGCCGAGGATTGGTGTTGGTTAAGGATATTTCGATCAGAGGATTGCATAGCCTTTTTTTCCTGATAAATTGAACTTAGTTAATCTTCAGGTATTGGGCTGGACGATTAATTGAGTAACGTCCTCCTTTTGGGTGAATTTAATCCGCTTTCGAGGTAACTTAACCCACCATCCTGCGTGACTCTAATTTGTTCCCCACTGTGATCTACGTCGCTATTTTACTCGAATCAGAGACTATAGCGCCCTCTGCTAAAAGAAAGGGATTTATCCCAATTCTGTATAAAATTGCACTTTATCTACCCCACCGCTTACGACATCTTCCCTTAGTCAGGGGAGGTTGGCAGGGGTGAATATTAAGTCAATGTTACCAATAAATGGGATTAGATATAAGGGAGAAGGGTATTATTATTTTTTGTCTTGGCAAAAGCGCTGATAAACGGTAACTAACCCATCCGCATCTCCGACATTACCCGGAAACAGTACAACAGGTAAATCCGAAAACTGGGGATGATCCGATGGGGTTCGCACCACTGAACAGCCAGGAATAATTTGACCCAGTAACCGGGCTGCTCTCAACTCTAATCCTGTACTTAAGACATCATTCGAGGTAATCCCGCCCTTACTAATTAAAAAGCCAATATCTCCGGGTAAGCCCCGGACAATATCCATTAATAACGCCGAAACTGCTGCGCCAAACTTGAGCCGAGTTTCCACGTCTTTAAAGACCAATTCCTCACGACTGGTATAAATTACTGGTGTTTTATTAGAGTTGTGAATCTCATCAACGGTAGCGAGAACTTTGGCTAAAAGTGCATCCCGTTGGGTTTGTGACTCTTCGAGTAAATCAGTAACATCCACCTCAACCCCGACAATATCGGAGACTTTGAGCAGTTGTTCAAGCTGTTGGGTGGTCTTTTTAACATGAGAACCCACAAGTACAACTCCGGGTTTTCCCTCTCTCACATACTGTGCCATATTCTCTGGCGGAACCGGTTGAGCGCCCAGATTCGCCAGAGAGGTTAAAATACTGGCAGCCGAGCGAAATAAAAATCGTTTTCCTTGAGCGGCGGCGGTAAGGACATCAGCCGCAAATTTATCTAAATCCCCTTGAGTTTCCCCATCAACGACACCACATTGGTTCCCACTCAGGTTAAGGAGGCGTTCTAAACTCCCTTGGCGAATATCGGATAGGACAAATCGCTCAACGTCTTCGGCTTTAATCCTTCCTTTGGTCTTTTCTTCGACATAATCGGGTAAATAGCTGTGGTGATAACCGAATACCGAATCACGGGCAAATTCGGTTTCATGAACGGGTGTGGGGACACCATCCACCATCAGGTAGTGGACACTGTCGCGGGTTACTCGTCCACCTTCAAAGAACGCCGGGACTAAGAAATGAGCATCAAAGGGTCCCACTTGTTGGGCAATCACATCAGTTTCTACGGGATAATGTCCCCGTAGGGTGGAGTCAGAGCGACTGACGACGAGAAAATCGTCGATTTTTTCGGTTTCTATAGCAATTTTCAGATTATGGCAAACATCACAGGTTACTGTTGCGGCTTCCTCTGGGGTCAACGCCCGAGTATTTGTCAGGACAAAGAAAATCGGTGAAGCGTCCGTTAGTCCTAAGCGCAGCGTTTGCACATCCCAGCGCGTCAGCAGCAAGCAACTGTGAACGGTTTGGGAACCGGTCGGGTCATCATCCAAAACGATAATTTTGGGTTTGCTGGTCATCTCTTGTTGTCCTGCGATCGGCAATGGTTAATTCGTCCCTAGAATTCAGAGTATCAGGATATCGAGTCGGAAGCACGTTTAGGGCGTCGGATAGTTCACTAGACAGAATAAACTTGTTCCCCCCTTTTGAAGCAGGGCGAGGGGGGATCTCTATTCAAGTTGCTCTTTTCTTGAATAAGTTTAGGGATTTCTCTATTGGGTTTAGATCCCCCTCGCATCCCCCATGGAACAAAAAGCGAAGCATCCTTTGGTTTCCCCCGTGCAAAAAAAGCGAAGCATCCTATGGCTTCCCCCTTCTTAAGGGGGACGGGAGGGGGATCTCAAGGGGGACGGAAGGGGGATCTAAAGGGGGACTTTGATCCATCCAAATCTCGCCCCGTCTCCGGAGTTCTCCCGTCAGCCTAAACTATTTAAATGCGCGACAGCATTATCACTAACTGGGTAATTCGATCGCGAACTCGGTACCTTGACCTGGAATCGAATCACATCGTAACTCACCCCCATGGCGTTCCACGACGATCTGATAACTGATGGATAACCCTAAACCTGTTCCCTTGCCTACAGGTTTTGTGGTAAAGAATGGATCAAATATGTGTTGGGAAACCTCGCCAGGGATTTCCTCTCCATTGTTCCCGATGTAAATCACCACCTTTGAACCTGCCTGACTATCACTATCCTCAGACCCATGATTCCGGGGAATTATAGCCGTGCGAACCCAAATTTTAGGTTCAAAGTTTAGGTCGAATTCCAGTTTCTCCTCTAGGGCATCAATGGCATTACTGAGGATATTCATAAACACCTGATTAAGCTGACCCGGATAACATTTAACCTGGGGAAGTTGATGATAATCTTTAATCAGATGAATCTGAGGGCGGGAGGATTTTTGTTTGAGTCGGTGCTGTAATAACAGTAGGGTATTATCAATCCCTTCATGAATATCAACCCGCTTATACTCCGCTTCATCCAGACGCGAAAAATTGCGTAAGGATTTCACTATCTTAGTGATTCGCTTCGCCCCCTCTTGCATGGATGCCAGCAGTTTGGGAAAATCGTAGCTGATAAAATCGATATCGATACTATCGAGTTGTTTCCCGATCGCGCCCACTGATTCCGGGTACTGCTGTCGATAGAGATCGACTACGTGGAGGAGGGTTTGAGCATATTCCGTTGCTGGCTCGATATTCCCATAGATAAAACTGGTAGGATTATTAATTTCGTGGGCAATTCCCGCCACCATTTGTCCCAAGGAGGACATTTTTTCGGCTTGAATCAATTGGGTTTGGGTGCGTTTTAATTCGTTGAGGGTGAGTTGTAGCTCCCGTGCTTTTTCCCGTTCTCCTTCTTCCGCTTGTTTGCGCTCAGTGATATCCGTAATTGAACCAACAGCGCGAACTGGGTTTCCTAACTCGTCCCAATGGGCTTGTCCCCGCGCTAATAACCATTTATAACTGCCATCTTTACAGCGCATCTGATACTCTAGGGAATAATCAGCAGTTTCCCGGTTGAGATGCCGTTGAAAGGTTTCCTTGACTAAAGGAACATGCTCAGGATGAATATAACTCATCCACTTGTCAAAATTATCGATTTCCTCATAGTCATACCCCACTATTTCCAGACAACGGGGTGATAAAAAATGCTCCTGGGTAATCAAGTTATGATCCCAAATCCCATCATTATTACCTGAGAGCGCTAATTGCCAGCGTTCCTCACTCTTTCTCAGTTCAGTTTCGGCGCGTTTGCGATCTGTGATATCCTGTCCAATGCCAATACTGGTTCCATCACTGAGGCGAATATTTGCCCAAGAGGTTTCTATAGTTTGACCATTTTTAATCCGGATGCTGAAATCTTGCCATTTTCCCGAAGCATTTAACATAAAATCCCAGACGCTTTGGCGATCCTTGGGATTGGGATAACATTCGGTTAACAAATCAATCTGATCAAGTTCGGCTTTAGACCAGCCTAACACCCGTTCCACCTCTCGGTTAACTAATTGAATTTGACTTGTGGCATCATAAAAACAAATCATCACCGGAATATGGTCAAAAATAGTTTGTAGAAGTTCTTTCTGATACCGGAGTTGGGCTTCAGCTTGTCTGCGTTCGGTGATATCCCGGGTTGAACCCACCATTCGCACCGGATATCCCGCGTCATCCCATAAAGCTTGAGCGCGAGACTGTAGCCACTTATAGGTTCCATCCTGACAGCGCAGACGATATTCGATGGCGTAGTGGGGTATTTTTTGCTCCAGGTAATCTTGGAGACTATGATTAACGAAGTCAAGATCATCGGGATGCAAACGACTTTGCCATTCAGGAAAATCGAGTTCAAATTGATCGTCATCGTATTCTAAGATTTTGCGGTAGCGATCAGAAATCAAGGCTTGACCGGTGGAGATATTCCAATCCCAAATTCCATCTTGATTCCCCTGAAGGGCTAATTGCCAACGTTCCTCGCTTTCCCTGAGTGCGGCTTCGGCTTGTTTGCGATCGCTAATATCGGTGGCTGTCCCTAAAATTTGCTCCGGCTTCCCCTCCTGATTCCACGTAAAGACTGTCTCACGACTAGAAAGCCAACGCCATTCCCCTGTTTTGTGTTTAATCCGATATTCTAAATCAAACACCTGATCCAGTTGGGCGGTTTCTAGTTGCTGAAAATGGTGGAGAATTCCCGGTAAATCATCGGGGTGAATCAGCGTAACCAGAATATCATCTTCCATCTGAATCACTTCTTCCGGTGTATAGCCAAGCAGGTTCTGAATTTTGCGATTAAAATAAAGAATTTGCTTACTGATGCGGTCATAAATATACAAGATACTGGGATTTGCCTGAGTAATCGCACGCAGCAACCGCTGGTTTCCGCGCAGGGCTTCTTCCATTTGCTTGCGATCGCTAATATCCCGCGCCACCCAGACGACGGAGTTTTCTGCGATCGGGGAAATACTCGCACTAAACCAAACCTCTCGCCCCTGTAGCTCAACAGAGTAATCTAGGGTAAGGGTTTGCTTGGTTTTGATCGCCTGCTGAATCGTTTCTACCCAAACCGGATTGGTTTGGCTGGGATCTTTCAACAATCCCTGGATCTGATCTATAAAATCCGTCATTTCACCTAGACAACTCGAAGCCGTTGGGATGACTTCGACATCTTGAATTTGATTATCGTAAGTATTAATAACTAAAACGACATCCGTCATCGCCTCAAACACAGCCCGGATTTTTGTCTCAGACGTGGATAATTTCTTTTGTAGTAATTCACGCTTACTAATTTCCTGTTGCAGTTGCTGATTTAACTGGCGTAATTGGTAGGTTTGCTGATCTAACAAATGCTCCAATGTTTCCACAGTTTGATAGATATCCATTGGGTTAATCGCGTTTAGCACCTGCGTCTGAGTAATCAAACCCACTAATTCTCCCGCTTCACCTGACACCACCAACCTTCGCACTCGATGCTGCTGCATACGTTGATGCGCCGTCCAAATAGAATCAGTCGGTTGAATCGGTAATAGGGGGGTACTCATCACGGCGGCGACGGGAGTGTGGGCGAGATCTAATCCCAAATTGCTAAACTGGACAATATCTCGTTCGGTGACAATACCTATTGGACGGAGCAAGTTTTTCCGAATGTAGGGGCTCTTTTCACTATTATCGTTTGTTTCCCGCCCTGATTTGACTAAACCCGCCCCCACCGATGTTTTGAGTGTAGAGACTTTACGTGATACGTCTGAATTTTGGGTTGAAAAAGGGAATTCAGCCTCCTCGACAATCACCACACAACTGACTCGCTGTGAAGTCATCAATCGTGCTAATTCCAGGATAGAAGCTGTCCCGATGGCGTGAATCACAGGGGTAGACATCACCTCAGAGACTTTTTTGTAGTTGAGTAAATCAACGGGTTGGAGAACATCCCGAATCGTTTGCGGTGTGATTAAACCAACTAAGTTTCCCCTTTCTCCCACCACCGGAAGATGGCGAATTCTATACTGACGTAGCCGATTAATCACGGTAACAATATCTTGAGCTTCAGTTTCTGTGATCGTAATCACTGAAGTGGTCATTATAGACGCCACAGACATGGTACGCAAGTCTTCACCAGAAGCAATCAGTCGCACCGTATCTCGTTCAGTAAAAATACCCACAACTGGACTATTCGGTTGATGATTCCCTAATACGAGTAGACAACTGCTGTGAGTCTGACTCATCCGCGCCAAAGCCTCGTTCACCGAGATATCGGGTGTCGCGGTTAGAGGGTAGCGATCGATGGCTAAACGGTTGCTATGATTCAGTTTAAAGGCAGTAGCAATGCTCATGGAGAAGCGCTCCTGAAGCCAAAGGTTTTTCTATCTTCCTATTTAATTCACGATTTGTAGACTTGTTTCAGGGTTTTATCCCATTTTTTCTCTTAATACTTCATACTGCGTGCAGGGGTGACTTTTTTTCTGCGATCGCCAATAAATGACTTACGATTAAACCTATCAAGTCCAATGAGTAAACCTTAAGTATAGACGACTTTTGGGGATCTCTGTATGTTTGGGTCATAGAAATACCATGGAACGCTTAATTTCTGCCTTGGGGCTGCTGGTATTCATCGGCTTAGGCTACGTTTTATCAATCAATCGGCGGGCGATTCGCTGGCAACCTGTATTATGGGGAATTGCCTTGCAGTTAATTCTGGCAGTGTTAATTCTCAGGACAGCACCAGGGGTGGTTGTCTTTGAGTTTTTAGGGCAGTTAGTGACTCAGTTCCTGGATTTCTCTGATGCTGGGGCAAAGTTTGTCTTGGGGGAAAATTTAGAGGAACGTTTTATTGCGTTCAAAGTCCCCTCGCCACCAATAATTGAATAAGCCACTGTAGGGGCGGGTTTAGGGACTAAATTCGGATATTCACCGATAAATGAACAACAAAACCCGCCCTCCACACCGATAATTGAACAAAACGATTTAACAGCTATGTCTAAACGTCAATCCTCTAACTCCTCCCAAAAGCGTGTAGCTTACCAAGAATTTGGTAGTAATCCGGTGGCTACGGAACGCGGAGTCCAAGAACTTCCACCCAATCAGCAAAACTTGCGTATTCAAGCCTCTCGTAAGGGGCGTAAGGGGAAAACCGTTACGGTGATTAGTGGTTTTCAATGTAAACCGGACACCTTAACCCAACTTTTAAAACAGCTTAAAACTAAATGTGGTAGTGGTGGTACGGTTAAAGATGATACCTTGGAAATTCAAGGGGATCATGCTCAAAAATTGCTGGAAATTTTGACCCAGTTGGGGTATAAAGCAAAAATTAGTGGCGGTTAGCGTCTTTTGTAAAAATGTTGTAGTCAGTGTATCTAATTAGTTGGGGGCGCAAGGCTTGCGTCCCAAAATGTAGGGGCGCAAGCCTTGCGCCCCTACATTTGCTATACTATGGAAAACATTTTATAAAAAAATTACGATGATTGCTGCTCCTGAACATCCCTATCTTACACCTGATCAGTATCTCACAATGGAGGAACAGAGTCCCATCAAACACGAATATATTGATGGGCAAATCTATGCTATGGCTGGAGCCAGTGACCCTCATGTTACGATTGCCCTTAACCTTGCCACGTTACTCCGTAGTCATGTCCGAGGTTCGGGGTGCCGAGTCTATATTTCTGACATGAAAGCCCGCATAGAATCATTAAATCGATTCTATTATCCTGATGTTATGGTCACTTGTGACTCACGGGATCAAGAAACCTCGACTTATAAACGATTTCCAACTCTGATTGTCGAAGTTTTATCGGATTCTACTGAAGCGTTTGACCGAGGGGATAAATTTGCCGACTATCAGGAACTGGCAAGTCTCCGTGAATATGTATTAATTAATACTAAACAGCAACGAGTTGATTGCTTCCGCCGCAACGATAAAGGGCAGTGGGTGTTACAGTTTTATACTCCTATACAGAAAGAATTTATACTTGAAAGTATTGATTTTACCGGAACGTTGATAGCGCTTTATGAAGATGTAGATTTTTAATAAAAATTAGAGTAAGCCTTATCAGCCCTGACACCCGCCAAGAACTCAAGTTCTTGGCTAAAAGCTCAAGTCCATTTTAATGGACTAAAACTAGAGATGCAGTCGTCTAAAGACGACTTTCGCTTTTAGCCTTGGGTTTTAACCCAAGGCGGTTGATGAGACTGGTGCAAGATGTGAGTTTTAAAAGGTATAAGCTTTGGTTCAGGGTTTAAGTCTGTGCCATTCATATTAAGATACTCTCATGAATGACGAAAACTTTTGCAAAAACAACATCAACATGATGTTAAGTCGTTCGCAAACTAAAGTTATTTTTCCTGTAATTACTCTCGCCTTGGTTAAGGAATACCTATCTAATAAAAAAACTATTTTTTTAAACTCTGAGATTAAAGCAGCTTATCAAAAAACTGTTAACTATATGATTGATTATTTGCAACATGATTTACATATAGGGGGTAAATACTATGATGCCTATCCGTCGAGGAATCTACCCAAATACGGAGTGTTAAGAGCGATTAATAGCGGTGAATATGAATTTACGTCACCCTATGTAAATAATGCTCAATTGCTGGAGCAATGGATTCCTGAAAGAATTGAGCAACATATTAACGGTAAATTAGGTGAAATTCCTCTCTTAAGCAATCGGGGAATTCGCTCTGAACTATCATTGCACAATAATCAATTTCTTAATTTCATAGAAGAGAATATTCGTCAAAATTCAACCAATTTTGAGATATTCAGCTTTGCTGTTATCAAGGTGCATCTTGAAAAATTTTCCTGTAAACTCTATCGAGATACCCGCACATCGGCAAATGATAGCGGAGTTGATATATCGACTAACTTTGGGGTGGTTTATCAAATTAAAAAACTAAAGGTTTATAGCAAAGCTGTAGCGGATGATATTTATGCAGAACTTAAGGGTAATTTTGACCGGGAACGCTTGAGCGATGGCAATGTGATTTTGATTATTGATGATATCTCGAAAGATATTAAAAGTTACTTAATTAGTATGAAGGTTCAATCAATTACTATTAAGGAAATCTTAAAGTTAGCGTCTCAATTTGAAGACATGGAAGACCGGGAAAAAATATTAAGGATAATTTACGAAGAATTCCACCGCGAATATTCTAGCAATCTTCCTTAAATGGGTTACTGAAATAAATCGATTGAATGGGTTGGGAGGTACAGATTTTGTTTAGGTAGGTGGCAAAATAACTCATGAGTGTTTCCAAGCTTATGGCGAAGACAGGGCAATGACGAACCTAGATTAAAAGCCTAAATCTGCTTTAGCTGCATCGGCTGCAGCAAATACCTCCTCATCGGACATTTCATCCCAAGAAGGTTCGCCAATTTCTGCGTAGAATGCTTGATCATAAGGACGAGTTCTCACAACAACTGGCATGGGTACTGCATGTCCTAAAATTAATGCCTGTTGTTTAGAATCTAACTTAGCTAAAACCGATCGCAAACTTTGACCTCCTGAAACTCCGGTAAAGATAGCCTCAATATCCTTATCATCATTCAGTAAACAGGTAATTCGGGTGCCAACCTGAGACATGACTTCATTATCAATCCCCGATGGACGCTGATCGACAATTAGTAATGTAACGAAATATTTCCGCATCTCCCGGGCGATAATGCCAAAAATCGTTTGACGCACTGTCGCTGAATCCAGGAAACGGTGCGCCTCTTCAATCGTAATCACCAATGGGCGCGGGCGATCGCATGGATTTTTGCTTTGCAGAAACTTCTCCGCCTTACGCACATATTTACCATGAATGCGGCGTGTCATCACATTCGTTGCCAACATATAGGAGAGCATATTCGATTGAGAGCCAAATTCCACCACCACATGCTTCCCCGCATCCAAGGATTGTAGAATCTGGTCAATATAATTGTTAGGACAAGCACTTCGCATGTACTTTAACTCCTCCAGACGCAGTAACTTGCGCTGTAATGCCATAATTGAAGACTTATGTCCCCGCTTCTCATCGCAAAATATCTGGATATCCTCATTCGTCATATTCAGGAGTTGAGTAATCCAGGTTTTGCCAAACTCATTGCGGAGAATAATCGCATTTTCTAGACTCGCCTCAGACAGGTTTAACTCCCCTCGCACCAGCATAATATCTTCGACTTCTATTTGATCGAAACTGAGATACATTTCCTGGGCGTCTCGAATCCCTCGGCGTTGGGTGGATTCCGGGTCAAGGGTGTAAACTTGGACTTGATTGGGAAAGAGTTGGCGCAATCCTTTGACTGTACTAAATTGTTTTCCCTCCGATACGGCTTCCCATCCATATTCCGAGTGCATATCGAAGATTAAATTAACCGCCGCTTGCTTACGAATAATCCCGGATAATAATAAGCGAGTCAGAAAGGATTTCCCGGTTCCCGATTTGCCAAATATACCATTACTGCGTTCCACAAACCGATCTAGGTCTAAGCATATTGGCACTTCCATGTCAAGGGGTTGACCGACAGAAAAATTACGCCGATGGGGGTCATCTTCCCAGCCAAACACCTTGCGGAAATCTCGTTCACTGGCGTCATAGACTTGGGAGAAGTGACTGGGAATTGTTTTAACGGGAAGCAATTCCATGTCCTCACTGCTTTGAGGTTGAAATGACGCTAAAGGGCTTTTGCCATTCAGATTAAGGTTAGGTGTCTCCCGTTTTCCCGCGTTTGGCGTAAACATCAGCATCGGGGTTAGATTCACCGTACCAAAGGTGCCACTTCCGGCGAGAACCTCACGCAAAAATTCATCATCGGGATGGGGGGGATTCGCCCAAATCCGCTGACTGGAGGTTCCTAGCGCCACATCCGTCAGCATACAGAAAAAGCGCGATCGCACCCCGTTAACAACCAGAAATTTGCCCACGCGCATATCTTCCACGGAGACATCCGCATGTAATCGCACTTCCAATCCGGCGGAGAGAGAACCTTCAATGACTGAACCTAAGGGTTTATCTACATCCATTACTGCTAGGGTTTGAACGAAGCCAAGCCTATCTTATCGTTCTCTTCTGGGTTATTGGGCGTTTTCCTGGGATTTAATGGGTAAATTAGCAATATTTTGAAGAAAACCGGATTGCTCACGATTTCTTTTGTCAGTATTATCTTCTTTTTAGTCCTTGTCTCGTCACACAAACGATGCACCCTATAGCGGTTGGATCAATGGCGTAGCTGTAAACCTGTTCCTTACCGGAGATTGCGGAGATCATAGTAAATTAGCGCTTTAATAATCTGCCAAAAGGGCATGACTAAAAGACCAATACAGGCAAAGGCAATAAAGAGTAACGGCACTAACATTCCTAATGCAGTAAGTAATGCCTCTGGCGATGGATTAATCAGTACAGTGGGAATCGTTATCAATATAGGAATTAAGACGATTAAGCCTAGCGGAATTGTGATTAGACTCGCAACGGCAATTATCCCCATAATATTGGGAATAAATCCCTTGCTTAACTCCCAACTGCGGTTAATGGCAGTTTTGGGCTTCATATTTCCTTCTACGGCTAACGGTAACTCAGTCAGAAAGAAGTGGGCATATACCCAGAGGTAAATGCCGAGAGTGACCAAGTTAATGATACTTTCTAGACTGGGTGCTATTCCTCCGATGATTCCTGAGGCGATCGACAAACCAAAATTCACTCCCAAAGCAATCAAACCAATTAAAATTTGCGCTATCCAGAAATCCCACATTTTCCGATCTAGCTGATTACGAATACTATCGATCGTTTCCGGTTGCTCAGAAAATTCACTGACAGCATGACGTGAAATAATACCCTGAATTTGATAAAATTTTGCCCATCCATAAATCGGTACTATTCCCCATAAAAATGCCTGAAATGCCAGACCAAAATATAGTTTGAACCGATCGCGATACAACCGCAGACTCGCACTAACCACATTACCCACACTCAAGGGTTTCATGGGTTGGCGAGGTCTGGAATGGCTGGATTGAGTGCTATGGTGTGGAGTATGGGCGCTTGTTTGTCGATTGTGTGATGATGTATACCCTCCAACAGCGTGACTAGGAACTTTGGCAAAATTGGAACCCGGTGGTGGTTCTAAGCCAGGAGATTGGAAACTGGAAGATGTATCATTTTCCGCAGCAACGTCTGCGGGAGTTTGGTACAGATTTAAATCGGGATCTGAGTCTTGAACATCTGCGGATTGAGAGGATGAGGATTCTATCTCAAAGCTTTGATTCCAAGCTGGGGATTCTTGTCCTTGCTGACGCCCATAAACTTGCACCGTTTTAATCGTCTCAACGCCTAGCTTGGTTAAACCCTGACGAATAAAAGAAACTGTCGCTTTTTGATTGGGAATTTGCGCTGATTCCACCAATACTTGCAAACAATCGTCCTCACGATTAACCTTGGCGATAATGTGCTTAGCTCGCAGTGAGCGGTTGATCATTGCCGCAATTGCTTTAGGATTACCTTGCTTAGCAAGCTTTAACGTGTTTGGCTCAGCCATAACCCTGTCTCCAGTTTGAGTAAATTCAGATTATATCGAAGCGGTTAGCAGATACGAAATCACCTTCACTAGTTACTCTAGATTGAACGGTAGCTTTTACGGAAAATACCCCTTTTTGTGATATTTATTTACATTTCCTAATAAAACGTCAAAACAATAGACTTGCAGGGGTCAGGCTAAAGATGTTAATGGGACAGAAAGTCAGGAATTCCAGATTAGAACTGAAATCCTAGTAAATTCCAGTATGCCAAAACCCCGATGAAAACTAAGGCGGCTAATGTGATCACAGAATAATGCGATCGCGCCCCAAAAGACCAATAGTGTTTTTTCCAAGCTAACACGGTAAAAGCCAGTAATCCCAAGGTAGCTAAAGCAGTTAAGACAGGAATACCCAAGAGTGCGATCGCGACAGGGGGAACTCCATAAGCTAACTTCCAGACGCCGATCAGCCAGAGTGACAGGGGTAAGCCAATCAGGAAGACTAAATTTAAAGTCGCGATCGCTCCCGCTAATCGCCACGCTGAGTTATACTGCTGTTTATCTTGACTAGGCTTGCCCCGCCACCATTGAATTAAGGGTTGTATGATTCCCCTAATTATGGCGGATAGGAACACCACAACACAAAACCCGACAAGTCCAAAATGCACCCAAATCCCTTCATACCAGGATATCCGCTCATAAGTGCCAATCTTGGGAAACAGGGGATTGTAGGCAAATGTAATCTGTCCCTCCTCATTTTCCTCAAACGCCGTAAATGTCGGCGTATCCACTCGTTTAAATAACAGTGGCTCTACAGGTTCAAGCTGAACGGGTTTGATTTTATTCAAAAAGAAGAGACTAGGAGCCTGAATTTCCAATCGGTTGTCATCAGTTTTTTTAATATTGATATGTTTGAATGTTCCTGCCAGTTTTGTAAACGTATGGCGTGGATATTCCATATCTCTATAAGTCCCCGTAAACCGATCAATTTCTACCTGGGAAGCATCAAGGGATTGAATCGGTGTAGACTCTTGGTCAACCGGAAAATAACGATCAAAAAACTGAGTGAGTAATTTACTATGAATTCCGCTAAAACTATTAGAGGCAATAAAAATACCAATATTTTGGTCAGGGATTAACGTCAGTGAACTCGAATACCCCCGTAAGCTGCCTAAATGCCCGATCGCGCGGATATTATTAACCAAGCGTTCCCGAAACCCGTAGCTAGTTCCGGGTAATTTTGGGTGAGGTTTAAAATGGGTTTGGTGCATGAGTTTCGCCGTATCCTCCTCTAAGATACGCTGGTTTTGATAACGACCATGTTGCAAGTGAGCAATCATAAAATGTGCCATATCCGTGGCGGTGGCACTCAGGGAGGCGGCGGGTGCAATATTAAGGTAGAGGAAGGGAACAGCTTTGTAGTTGCCTTTTTGATACTGATAGCCAACCGCCAAATCATCCGCTAAATCCGGTGGCGGGGGTTGAGCAAAGCTGCTGCGCTGCATATCTAGAGGTTGTAGAATATTGTTGTTAATATATTCCAAAAATGGGCGACCTGATATCTGTTCCACCAAATAACCCAATAAAGCTGTAGCATGGCTGGAATAGCTGTACAATTCTCCCGGTTGCCAGACAATCGGCGGCATATGATCAGCCAGGTAATCCCCTAAGGGCGTCATCTCTTGTTCAGTGCGGGCGGCGAGTCCAACCAGACGCTTCGTGCTACCATCGGTATGCATCATTAGCTGGGCAAAGGTCACAGGTTCAGAGTATGGGTTGTCGAGTTGAAAGCGTTCCAGGTATTGGCTAACATCATCATTTAAATGAATCTGTCCCTGCTCGTATAATTGCATTGTGGCGGTAGCAGTGAAGAGTTTAGACAAAGAAGCAACCCGAAACAGCGTGCGATCGGCAACAACGGGAATTTTTTTCTCAATGTTGGCATAACCATAGCCTTTGGCGAATAAAAGAGTTCCATCTTTAACCACAGAAATTACCGCACCAGGAACGTGAGACTTGGGCATCTCCTGTTCAAAGAAATTGTTCACAAATGTGGTAACTTCCTGTTGGCTAATAATTCCGGGCGTACCGGGTTCTGGGGAAACCGGGGGTTCTTTTTCAATCGCTTCCTGCGGTGGGCGATCTAAAGTGGGAATCTGGAAGGGTTCATTTTGCGCCACAGAGGGAAAGCCTGACAGGGACAGAAACAGGATGAATCCGAGTAGTCCACTAATAATTCCCTTAAACCATTGCTTTAGGGGTAATTTATACTGGCTTTTGTCAACCTGCGGTTGGGTCATTCTTCAAAACGATGGAGTCAGCAACAGAAATTGGGTCGGGATATTGCAGGATGAGTATCCCCACCTTGGCAGTTTACCAAGGTGGTGAATGGCTGGAATCTGCATAGAGGATGATGATTTCCCGTGGCGCTTACCCTCATCACTCACTCTCGTACTCTCGTTCCTAGGCAGAGCCTAGGAATGCTCCTTGGGAGGCTCTGCCTCCCAGGAGTAGCGGCTCCCGCCGCTGTAGATACAGCAGTTTGCTCTGCTATGCGGTGTGCGATTCGTTCAGTCGAAATCTGAAAAAGAGGGATGACTGGCTTCAGTAGAGTAACCCAATAGGGTAGAGTTCGCACTTTAGTCCTCTACTGATGACAACTTACTATCCATGTAGGTGAAGAAACCTAGCCGAACATTAGCAAAAGACAGCTAGGGGAAGAAGGAAAGGATGGAGGTCTCACCGACATCACAACCCAATCCAGAAAACACTAAATCCTACCGTCCCGGTGCGGGATTGAAAGCACACAAACTACCAAATATTGGTAGCCCCTACAAAGGTGACTGACTATCAAATTTGTAAAGCGGGGGTGAAAGCAGGAATAGGTGGAAATAGCTGAAAGCACCTACTGCAAGCAGGAGCCTATGGGTAGAAATAGCAAAGCGTCGTATGAACCATCTTAACGCAGAGCCAGGGGATATAAGCTTGTAGATTAAATCTACTTCCTGGGTCGGAAATAGCCGACAAGGGTAAGGACTATCAAATTTCCTGCATTGAGATAGCGCACCTCCTTGAACCCCGGTGGATAGACGCGCCCTAAGGGACTCAACCAATGGATAGTAGGAACGAAACAACTGTCCAAAGCTCCTCGTTGAGGTCGAATGGCGAGGTAGGCAGTCAAGCCACAGGCAATGGACAGGAAGGATGGTTCAAGAAGCAAAAGCCCAGCCCGAAACGACGGGTAATGCCTAAAAAGGGATGGCGTAACTGCCGGGATAAGCAGACGTGAACCGCAATGTGTTCTAGCTAGAGTCAGGAGTAGTGATGAATAAGCCTAAATCAGATTCACAAAAGAATACTGAGGGATGGAAGGCTATGTGCGATTCGTTCTGGAGAAACCTAGAAATAGGGCGATTCCAGGCTTTAGTAGAGTAACCCAATAGGGTAGAGTTCGCACTTTAATCCTCTACTAATTGACAACTTACTATCCATGTAGGCAAGGAAACCTAGCCGAGCAATAGCTAAGACAGCTAGGGGAGAAAGGGAAAAGTGAAGGGTCACACCGACATCATAACCCAATCCAGAAAACACTAAATCCTATCGCCCTGGTGTGGGGTTGAAAGCACACAGACTACCAGACATCTGGTAGCCCCTACAGAAGAGACTGACTATCAAATCTGTAAAGCGGGGGTGAAAGCAGTAATAGGTGGTAATAGCTGAAAGCACCTACTGCAAGCAAGAGTTCATTGGGTAGAACAAACGAAGTGTCATCCGAACCACCGTAACCACTCCGCCAAGGGAAATAAGCTTGTAGGTTCACACCTACCTCTTGGGTCGGAAACATCCGACAAGGGTAAAGACTATCAGGATTATGCTACCGAGATAGCACACCTCTTAAAACCCCGGTGGAGAGACACGCCCTAAAGACTCAATCAATGGATAGTAGGAACGAAGTAACCCATCCATTGCTCCTTATCGAGGTCGATTGATAAGGTAGGTAGTCAAGCCAGATGCAATGGACGGGGGGGATGGTTCAAGAAGCAAAAACCCAACCCGAAACAACGGGTAATGCCTGAAAAGGGATGGCGTAATTGCCGGGATACGCAGACGTGAACCGCAATGTGTGAAAGCTAGAGTCATGAGTAGTGATGAACAAGCCTAATTCTGATTCTCTGAATACAGAGGGATGGAAGTCTATCAATTGGCGAACAGCCGAACGATACGTCTTCAAGTTACAAAAGCGAATCTATGCTGCTTCACGTCGCGGCGATGTCAAGCGAGTTCGTAAACTCCAAAAGACGTTGATGAGGTCTTGGTATAACAGGGTCTTATCGGTACGACGGGTTACACAAGATAATACTGGCAAGAAAACGGCAGGAGTGGATGGTGTAAAATCTCTGTCCCCAACAGCACGATTTGAGCTAGCAAAGCGTCTCAAATTAACCAGAAAATCCCGCCCTACACGTAGGGTATGGATACCAAAACCTGGAACAGATGAGAAGCGACCATTAGGAATACCCACAATGTACGACCGAGCCTTGCAAGCAGTTATCAAAGCTGCATTAGAGCCTGAATGGGAAGCGGCTTTTGAACCCAATTCCTACGGTTTTAGACCAGGACGGGCATGCCACGATGCAATCAGACAGATTAAAAACTGTCTACACTCAAAGGCAAAATTCGTGCTAGATGCCGATATAGCCAAGTGCTTTGATTGCATTAGCCATGAATCCCTGCTCCAAAACTTAAAAATCAAAGGAAAGGTCAGGCAACAAATAAAGTCCTGGCTAAAATCCGGTGTGATAGACCAAGGAGCATTTACTGCTACATCTGAGGGTACACCGCAGGGTGGGGTCATCTCCCCATTACTAGCAAACATCGCCCTCCACGGATTGGAAGAACGGATTAAAAAGGAATTTCCCGAAATGAGTCATACCATGAGGGAAACTTGGTTTCACAAAAAAGGAACCAAGTTTAAAACACCCAATTTAATTCGGTACGCCGACGATTTCGTTGTCCTACACGAGGATAAGTCTGTTGTCCAAAGATGCCGAGAAATAATCTCGGAATGGTTAAGTGGTATTGGTTTGGAATTAAAACCCGAAAAGACGAGGCTAACTCACACACTCTACCCAGAATTAAGTGAGGATGGTAAAGCCGGATTTGACTTTCTAGGTCATCACATCCGACAATACCCTGCTGGTAAATACCGAAGTAACATAAACGCTCAAGGTAGGATATTGGGATTTAACACACTCATCACCCCATCAAAGAAGGCGAGTAAGGCACATCAGGAACAGGTCGAAAGAATCATCAAAAAACATAGGTCTTCACCCCAAGCGGCTCTGATCAAAGACCTTAACCCTGTAATAAGGGGATGGACTTCTTATTTCGCAAACTCTGACGCTCAAACAGTTGGAGAATTATCCAAACAAGACCACCTAACATACCTGAAACTTCGTAGATGGGCAAAACGCCGATGTGGAAATATCAGTGATGGTCATGCCAAATACTGGACAACCATAAACGGCAATAAATGGGTATTCGCAACCAGGACAGGGGAAGCGAACCCCCTGCGGTTACTTTTACATAAGGAATTTAGCAGCAGTAGCACCACCTTTGTGAAAGTTAAAGGCGATAAAAGTCCATTCGACGGAAACCTGGTTGTGCGAATCGAAGCCGCACGAGAGAGTGGGAGCCTCAAAGACTCCCCTGGCAAGCGCTCAAATGCCAGTGTCCATTTCCTTGGGGCATAAGAAGCAATTCTTGTGTCTCATAGCTAAGGAAAGAAGCCGAACCTAAGTAGGAAGTCACGTCCCAAAGGGAGGCAAGGGCAAAACTAATTAGGTGTAGCAACAGCGAACCTGCTATGACGCTTCGTTAAGCCGAGCTTCTGAAAGTGACTGAAACAGGAGTGTAGGGACAATAGATAATCCAAAGAGCTGGGTGGATTGTGTGAGCGCCTAGTCCCCGGAGTAAAGCAGGACACCGAATTAGTTATATCTCCATCTGGTGTGGAACGAGATAACCCCGATAAGGTCTACTGCCTAATTTCCAACGCAGTAGTAAAGAAACCGTAAGGTGACTCTAATTCCTTAGCGGGTGAGGGATGTCTTCAGAAGCGAATGCCGTCAGGACGAAAGTCCAGAGGAAAAAGGCACAAGCCTATAACTCGACGGATAGGGCAGGTAGAAACCTGAGATACCCAACCCGAAAGGGTGCAGACGGAAGACAGGTGAATCTCTTGAAGTTCAATGAGACGGGGCTGAACCTGTCAGGAAAAGTTAGATATGACTCTTCGAGCCGTAAACGTAACTGACAAGAACGACACTCAATGGCACGCCATCAACTGGCGGAAAGCCAACCGTGTAGTTAAGAACCTGAGACAGCGAATCTTCAAGGCTACTCGTGAAGGACGCTGGAAGACAGTCCGAAATCTTCAGCGATTGTTGATGAAATCGCTGTCGAACATATACCTGGCTGTAAGGAGGTGTACACAACAGAACCAGGGCAAGAAAACTCCAGGCGTTGACGGATTGGTAGTTCTCAACCCAAAAGGAAGAGGAATTCTGGTGGATGCCCTCAAGAAATTCATCCCCTGGAAGCCACTACCAACTAAACGGGTGTACATTCCAAAGCCTAATGGCAAGAAGCGTCCTCTAGGAATCCCTACGCTAATAGATCGATGTCTTCAGGCAATCGTGTTAAACGCGCTAGAACCATGCTGGGAAGCACAATTTCTTGGGATGGAACTTCAGACATTACAAAGTGTCTGACAGAAAATCAGGGTACAAACTGCTAATCAAGCCTAGTGCCAAATCCATCAAAAACATCCGCGATAAACTCAGACAAATCTGGCTCTCTAACCGGGGCAAGGAAATCGGAGCAGTCATTACAGAACTGACTTCCGTCGTCAGAGGATGGGCAAATTACCACCGAAAGATGGTAGCCTGCGAGGTCTTCCACGAACTCGATAAGTGGATGTTCGACCGTGCTAAGAAATACGCCAAACAGAGACACCCAAACAAAAGTGACAAATGGAGAAACCAACGCTATTTCGGACGATTCAATCTCGACAGGGAAGATAATTGGATATTTGGCGACCACCAAACTGGGGCGCACGTCCCAAAATTCTCTTGGTTCCATATCGAACGTCACACCCTGATACCTGGTGATTATTCTCCAGATAATCCTGACCCAGACGTACAAGAATGGTTCAGGAAAAACAGGGCAAAACAAGCCAAGGACTATAATAACTGGAGTTTAGACTAAATCTCAAACAACATCAGCCATAGGTGGTAAGTACAGTGACAGGGATACAACAATCAAAGACTGCTGGTTAGTTTTAAAAAACTACAAATTGTCGAATTAAATTTAGTTTTTAAAAACTATAAAACAGGAAGTGCTAATGCGATGAATTTATCGAACGTTATCCCTAGGACTGCCAGACCGCTAGCGCTCGATTTCGTGTGTCTGCCACTCGCCAGTTAATTGAGTCCCAAAATTGAGAGGTGATATTAAGCGAGGGCAGCCATCCGCTTCGCCACGAAATCGCTGGCAGTCCTTTGAAAATGATTGGTGTATTTGTAAAAAAGGAACTTTAGGTTAAGCCTTCCATCAAGTAGCTCAATGAGTAGAGCATCCAATCGTTGTAGTGGAGTATTAACACAGCCCGTGCGATCAGGCGCGGTCTGGACTCTGTTATGTATTTTCAGTATTTTCACTGTCCCTATGGTTTTGTGTGCCTACCGACTTGGCGTGAAAAAACTTAACTTCTCTTGAGTGAGCTTTTGTATACTTAATGACTAAATGGGGAGACAATGAGAATGAACTAAAATCACTCATCTCTCCCCTCTATGAATTATAAACAACTTCAGGAATTTCGTGCCTCAGTATATGAACTACTCAACTTTGCCAAGGATGCAACATTTGAGTTAATGGATGCGGTACTCACCACTCGCAATTCCTATAGCCTAGCTGATTTTTCGTTAAGCCCGTTTTTTCGGCGTCAATGGCCAAGTGTCTACGAAGCTGTAGAAGATTGTAGACCATCACGTAACAAATTGATGCGCTTATATATCAAGCAGATACCCACAGAAAAACGCCCAGTTTTAGGAGTCGATCATACGCCTTGGGCAAGATTTCATTCACCCACACTGCAATACCGCACTTACCAACATCAACCGAGTGCGATTGTCTCTAACAAGCCTATTAGCATTGGACAAGGATATAGTACCATAGCTTGGATACCTGAAGCACAAGGAAGTTGGGCATTACCCTTAAGACATGAGCGTATTACCAGTTGGAAAAATCCAATTAGTAAAGCTATCTGGCTTGCTCCAACAAGTTTGTCGGTATTTACCCTTACGCCCTATTATATTATTAGATAGTGAGTATGGGAATGCCTCTTTTCTGAATCAGACAGGGGATATAGAAGCCGACTTTTTGCTCAGGATTCGCTCTAATCGTTGCTTATATGCAGCGCCTCCTGAGTATACAGGTAAGGGAAGACCAAGAAAACATGGTGAAAAATTTAAGCTGAATGACCCCTCGACTTGGTGGGAAGCAGCTGAATCTATTGAGGTTGAGGATGCTAAGTTGGAGAGGCTTCGAGTGCGAATCTGGAAAGACCTACATTTTTCAGGTAGTGCTTCGACTCCAATGCAACTGCTTTTAGTAGAACGGCTCGAAGTCGAATCGGAAAAGCCCAAGTCCAAACCTTTATGGTTAGTCTGGAGCGGTCAGTCCATACTTTCCCTGAGTGAAATTTGGCGAAAATATTTGCGCCGCTTCGCGGTTGATCATTGGTATCGTTTTATTAAGCAGCGACTACATTGGACTGTGCCTCAGTTTAGCACTCCTCAACAATGTGAACGCTGGAGTGATTTGATGCCGATTATGACTTGGGAGTTATGGTTGGCTAGAGATTTAGTGTCACAGTATCATCTACTTTGGCAAAAGCCCCCAAAAGAATTTGACTCGCTTGTTGGGTCGCTCAGTCGATTACATTACTTTTGCCGGAGATTGGCACACCGACTGTTGCTGCCAAACCCCGTGGAAAGTCTCCTGGTTGGACTGAGGGAAACAAACGTACTAAAAGAACTCGTTATCCCGTAGTCAAAAAAGGTAAAATCCGACACAAAAAAACCTCCAAAAAAGCATCTTAAACTCTAATTTTTTAGGAATTTTACTTCCAGCTCAGCTTCCGGTTATAGCTGGGTTAGTTTTTCGTAGTCTAAACTCCAGTTAATAAGTCGTGGCAAAAAATAGCCAAGAGACAAAACCATGTGTGTCCGTGGTGTGGTGACTCGTTATTCAATGGCGAGAACATACATAAACACCACTCGACCCCCAAAGCAATCGGAGGAAAGGACACATACTCCAATTATCAACTTGTTCATCTAATGTGTCACCAGCAAATCCATCATGAGAAGACACAGTGATTTGCTTGAGCCGTGTGCAGGGAAACTTGCAAGCACGGTTCTTAGGGGGGAAGGGGACAGCAATGTCCCTGCCCTACCCGACTATTGGAGTTCCAGACTAGGGAAAAATCCCGAAATGCCTAGTCGTAAGGCTAAGTTGCTCAAGCAACAAAAGGGTAAATGTCCTTGGTGCGAATTACACCTGAAGGGGTGACAAGCAGCTCAAAAGCTTGGCTTACATTGCATTTCACCCCTCTTCCCCTTAAAAAGATGTCAGCTTATTGACAGGTTGATTGATAATGAAAAGTGGAATGAGAATGATAATCACTTGGGTGACGCTCC